>CBDUQI010000135.1:0-16113 GCA_965369325.1 uncultured Gammaproteobacteria bacterium | reverse complement strand
ATGGAGGAATGCGCCAGTTGGCTAGGATCGACGATGGTGATACCACCACTGCCAACCACCTCCAGTGAATCCCCTGGGCGAATAAACGCGGCGGTGTCTTCGTCCAACCCGATACCGACGGCAAACGGGTTGTAGGCCAGCGCCGTCAGCAACCGTCCCAGTCGGTCGCGCTGACGAAAATGCTGATCTATGATGAAGTTATTCGTCAGGCCCAATCCGGGTGCCAACGTCACCATGTCAGGCGACGGCGTGCTGCCCTCACGGCCGCCTGCAATCATATGCTCGGGCATAAACGCCGCGCCGGCAGAGGTGCCCGCAATATGCGCGCCTTCCGCGTTGCGCCGGCGAATCGTCTGCGCGATCACGGTCCCGCCAAGTGTCGTGGACAGCCGCAGCTGCTTGCCGCCGGGCATGAAGATGCCAGTGGCTTTATCCAGATACTCCAGATACTTGGGCTCCTCACAATCGGCACGCGTCTCGATCGGCAGCACCATCGCATGATCCACGCCAAGGCGTCGAAACAGCTTCTCGTAATTGCGCCCGGTGTCTTCCAGCTCGGACGCCGTTGGAATGATGGCAATGCGGGCAGGCGAGCCACCGCAAATGTCCACAAAGCGCTCAAGGATCTGCGGATTCTGCAGCTTCTCCTCAGCGCCGCCGATGGGGATAATGTAACCGCGGCTGACGTTGTCTATCGATTTAGCTGGCATAGTTCTCTTTCTGTTCGCGATGCCGCCTCAAGCCCAATGGCGTGGGCGATCAGTCCCGGTGTTCAGGTGATTCGAAAAAGCCGGCGATTGCCTGCTGGCCGTCACGCACGTGCCAGCGCCCTCGGGCCATAACATCCCTGACCCTGGCGTGCTCGTCAAGTACGATCAGGTCGGCGTCCATGCCCGCCGCTAACCGACCTTTGTGGTGCAACCGCAAAATCGCCGCCACGTTAGAGGTGAACGGTGCGAGCACCTGAGCCAGCGGCACGCCGCGAGCACACAATATGTGTACGGCGCTGGCCAGCGCATCCGGCGTGCCGATGTCCATCTCCACCAACTCGCCCTGCTCGTTAAAGCGCGGCAGGCAGCCACCGCCATCAGAGCTGATCGTGAAATTCGCCGCCGATTGGCCGCTGTCCAGGTAACGGATGAAGGCATCTTCCGCCGACCAAGCGTCCTCATCGCTGGCCACCGGAAAGGCGGTGACATCCACAGTGCTGCCTTGTCCGGCCAGCGCGAGCGCCTCCTCGAACAACGCCTTGCGACGATTAACATGGGTAGGGTTAAACACCCGTGCCGGCAGCTCGCTGGTATGCAACGCTTGGCGCACCAGATGCAGTCCGCGCGGACCGTCACCTAGGTGCAAATGCAAAATACCCGCCTTACCGGTGGTAAGGCCCGCGACATGTACATCGGCGGCGATGCGCAGCAGCTCATCCAGCGTTGGCTGGCTGGAGCGATGATCACTGATCGCCAGCTCACCGACACCGATTACCGGGTCGAGGCTGAGGATATCGCTACGCACGCTTCCGGTAACGGTCACCGGCGGCACGTGGTAGCCGCCACAGTGGCACCAGGCGCTAATGCCCTCTTCGCGTAGCGCGCGGGTCTGTGCCAGCAGGCCGACCGTATCCCGGGTGGTATCGTCGGTGCCGAGCACACCCACCACCGAGGTCACCCCGGCGCGGGTGTAGCGGCTCAACGGCAGCGGCGGCACGCGTGAGGCAAAGCCGGATTCGCCGCCGCCGCCGGTGGTGTGCGCGTGCCCGTCAATCAACCCAGGCGCTACCCGCAGGCCTTGCAGATCCACTGTCTGCACGCCCAGACGCGCATCCAGCTCGGGGCGTTGCGTCCCGATCCAAGCAATCCGCTCGCCGACAATCAGCAGATGCGCCGGCCCCAACGCCTCTGGCGCGTACAGGTCGGCGTTGAGCAGAAGCTGCATCATGGAAGGGTTATGCGAGGGCATGGCGGCATTGTAACGGAACCGCCTCGAACGTGTGGGACCCATGTGGAGGCCCTGTTAGCGCTCGCTCGCCTCATCAAACACCGAACGTGCTGACTCGAAGTGCGTATTCTCCGCATAGCCCGCGCGGCGATAGGCAAAGTACGCCATCCGGCGGACACAGTCTGATCGATTCGCCAGCCCGCGGTGCATGATGCGGTCGTCAAAGATCACACTGGACCCGGCCGCCAGCGCGCCAGTCCAAGGCTCAGGCACGGCCTGCGAGGTGCCCTCCACCAGCCACTCGGGGCACGTGCCTGGGTGCTGGTAGATAAGCTGCTCGCGGATCAGGGCAGGGTTGCGTAAATGGTTGGTGAGCCGGTGCGAGCCGCGCGCGAGCTCCGTGGGGCCCATGTGCATTGGGATGTCATGCAAGGCCACCATCACGTTGAGTGCATGCGGCGGTTGGTGGTGCGTTGATTCATGCGGCGAATCGGTATGCCAGCACTGCGCGGGCGTCGCGGGATCGGAAAACACCACACCGCTGAAGGCGTGCTCCGCGCCCTCGCCCAGCACCGCCTCGACCAGCGGCCACCAGGGCAATGACCGGTGGACAACACCAAACTGCTCGGGACTCACCGGCACGTCCCACCGACCAGGAGAGCGCTGAACGATTTCCAAATAACCGGCCGCGCTGCCGATGCCGATCGGCTGGTTGCCCAACGCGGCCCGCACCTCGCGTGCATGCTGCTCGGCCACCCGAACGACACGCTGCAGCAGATCCGCGGGGCAACACTGAGGCACCTGCACGAATCCATCGGACTCGATACGGGTGAGCGTCCCCTCAAGTGTCCCGTCGTTGTTTATGCCTGATGCCCCCGGTAGTCGAGAGCTGCATTGTACGCCGCCGCAACCGTCTGTTCGCGCCCGCTCGGGCAGAGATTAAACATAAGCGCCCTCACGAACCGCCCACGCCGGCGAGAACGTGACCGCCAGCTGCGACCTAAACCATGATGGTATCGACGACTTCGGTGCACATCGTATTTGGGAGAACCCCCCGCTGCGACGCCGTAACCGCCAATCGCTGATGCCCGCTGTGTGCCCATGCCGCACTCAGCGAGCATCGCCCACCCCTATGCTCGTGGCGACCTTCCACACCGGATGGGCGAGCGGCGTCAGCGAATACGCCTGGTGGGCCGTGTCCGACGTGCTTGCGTTGATCCAGCGATGCATCTGCAGGGCCTTTAGCGAGAGCGTGACCGCGCGCGGTGTGGGATCCCCCAGGGCGCTGCGAATCTCGCCAAACCGGCGCTGCTCCTCCCCCACCACAAGCACCGTCGGCAAACTCCATTTGCACAAAGCCATATGAAGTTCATCGCGCTTGCGCAGCAGCCGCATCAGCGCTACACAACTGCCGCTTAGCCGCTCACCCTGCGGGCTCAGCAGGTACTCCGGCCGCAGCGGATGCCCATGCCCGGGGTTGCGACACACCAGACCAATCCCCTGCAAATACTTAAGCGATGAAGTGAGCACACCGCGGCTCACGCCCAACTCGTGCGCGAGGGTAACGAACTTGGCGCCATTGCGGCGAGCCAACAGCTCGATGATCGGAATACTCCAACGGTGCTGCACCAATTGCAGCAGTACGCGCAGCCGAGGGTTTTCGCTTGAATTGATCAACTTGCACTGATCATACACTTAGTATAAAAATAGAACCACTGTATTCAAGGAGAAACGCATGTCGGATTCGATTGCCTTTGATGGCGGGCTCACGCTCGCAATCCCGGTCAGCAACCTGGACAGGTCCATTGCCTGGTACAGCAAGGTGCTGGGTTGCGAGCTGATGTATCGCGTGGACGACATCAGCTGGTGCGAAATGACCTCGCCGATCGCCCGGGTCAGCATCGGCCTGAGTGCGGTGGAAACGCCCAACCCTGGCGGCCCCACGCCAACCATTGGTGTTGAGGACATTGAGGCGGCGAGGAAGTCGCTGCAGGCGCAGAACATCAAGCTTGACGGTGACATCATGACCATCGACGGGCTGGTCCGATTGCAGACCTTTTACGACCCGGACGGCAACGCGCTAATGCTGTACCAGGAACTAAAGTCAGATGAGTAAGCCAAGCGGATGCGGGAACCGTGCCCGTCGAGTGCGTTGGTTCGCCGTCGCGGCCGCCTCCATCGCCGTCACTGGCGCATGTGCGCAACCGTTTGAGCATACGTTTCAGTTAGACGGCAACATGCCCGCGCAGGCAACGCTTGAGGATGTGTCGTGGCTGGTGGGCAGCTGGGAAGGCGAGGCTTTCGGCGAGCGCTTCGAGGAAGTGTGGAACCCCGCCTCCAACGGCTCCATGGTGGGCATGTTCAAAGTGCTCAAAGGCGAGGACAGCGTTAACTTCTACGAGTTGATGCTGTTGGTCGAAGAGCAAGGTAGTCTCAGCCTGAAAGTAAAACACTTCGGCGAGGACTTTACCGCGTGGGAAGAAAAAGACGACATGGTGACCTTCCGGTTGGTGAAGCTGCAACCGGATGCCATTCATTTCAGCGGGCTCAGCTTTTACCGCCTGGATGACAACCACATAGATGGATACATCGCGATAAGAAACAACAAAGGCGAAGTACGCGAAGAGAAGCTCGTCTATCGGCGGGCAAACACCCGGTAAGCCGGCGCGGGCTCTGGCGCGACTAGCGCATACCAAACTGCTCGGCGCGGGCGTCGGAGATGGTGTACATGCCATGGCCACAGCGCACCCGCTCCGCGAGCGGATCTGTGCTGGCACGAGCACGCGCCAGCAGATAATCATCCAACTCCCGCGTGCAGTGCTCCACCACCACTCGTGCGAACAATCGATATTCGCGCTCGTACTTTCGATCAATCAGCTCGGTGACGCGTGACTCACGAAGCATCTCGTTCGCCTCACCGGCCCAGAAAAGATTGCAGGTCAGGGTGGTGATCACATCGTTGAGTACATCGCCAAAGCGAGTCATGTACTCCGCGCCACGCGTGACCGGCAGATAGTCCCGGGTGAGCACCCGCAGGTGGCCTGATTCGGTTTCCTCCACCGCACCGACTTTCTTCAACTCACGCACGACCGCACTGGGCGGAATATCCCGCCCCGTACAACTCAACATGCTTTGAAACTCGCTGTCCGCGCCACTGGCGGTGATGAGCCGCGGCTCGCCGGTTTGCGGGTCGCAGAACGCCGGATTGGTGTGCCAGATGGCGATGATGCGCGCCAGATAGGCAACCGCCTTCGCCCCAGTGCCGTCGGAGGTCTCCTCCGGCTCCTGTTCCAGCAGTTGCCGCACCACTTTGCGGCTGAGCCCCGTACGCAGCGCCACCTGAGAAATACTGGGCTTGCGTGAGCCTGAACTGAATTCTTCTCGGGCGGCCGTTACATACACCTTGCGGGCAATACGATCAAAGGCGTTGTAATCAACGTCCGACTTCAGCAGCGTCCGGATGAGGGCATTCAGGATTCGATATAGCGCTTTTTCCATCATTTTTCCTGGTACCGGTGCCACCCGCTCCGTGTCGAGGCTCGCGCGCAGTGTACGTGTGCGGCTGATCGACTTTCAATCTGAGCGCTGCGCCCGACACAAACGCCGTCCCCGTCTGGGCAGTGCAGTATCAGCACGTGCGCTGGCGGTGGCTGAGTTGGCACTATCTCGCTCATAATACGTCGCTTTGCTTGGTAGCTTGAACTGTCATTATTCGACCATTCTATGTATATCTTGGTTTACTTTGGTCCACAATTTATATATAACAACCACGTGACGGCTACACGTCAACATAAAGTCGACCCGTAGCCGACGCCGCCGCAGAGGCGGTAGCGCTGCTGCCTGATGCGAACCGGGGGACGGGTGTTGTGGTTGCATCCGTCCCCTTTTTTTTCCTGCTCGCAAGTCTCGCATATCGCTCTGGCCGCGTTCTCGCGCGGCGCCTGATACCAGACGCCGATTGTTTTCCCCAATCTGGCCTTGTTAGTAGGTCAGATGATCCGGATCTACCGATAGCCCCTGAATCGCCCACGTTTGGGCAGCCTCCAGCCGCCCCTCCGGTGGATCGATGATGTCGGCGTGCTGCCCGTGCATATACCACCCTGCCGAGTCGGGCGGATCAACCCAGAGGCTGTGCTGATCATCGTCAGCCACAGACAATCCCACGTACATGGGCGCCGGGAATAACTTAAGGTGGGCGGATTTCAGCAAATAGAACGTCTCACCCCCCTCTACCGTACCGGTGGGCAAGGTCTTGCCATGCGGATTGTATCCGTAGCCGTCGCCGCTCGCGGACAACCTGAAGAAATCACCGCGCTGGTCCGGCGTCACCGTGAACGGATCCGTCGTGGGCACACGGAAGGCGAACACAAACACGTGCGGCGGCGAGGGGTTGGTCGAATGCCCGGTGGTAAACGTATTGTCGTCCGCCCCACCTGAAATGCCGCCCAGATCCCCGGTGAACATGTGTTCAGTCGCCGTGCCGAATGCCACGACAGCATCCATGTTGGCCGCGATACCCTCGTACTCCGCACGCGTAATCGGCGTCCAGGCCTCCGGGCCGGCCGCCAGGAATCTACCACGCGATGTGCTCAGGAACGGGATGAGCGCATCGTTGAGCGTCAGGTTCGGGCTCCAGTTGAACTGCACGGAACCGACGCCGCCGCGTTGATCATCAGCGCTGACGGTCACGATGCTGTCCGGCGCCAGCGGACTCACGGTACCCGCGATGACCCCGGTCAGCGGGTGGATCGCCAGTCCCAGCGGCAATCCGCTCGCCGAGTAGGTAAAGCCATCGCCATTCGGATCCGTGGCCTCAATGCTCAGCGAGACCGCCTGGCCCAGGCCGGTATTCTGGGCGCCGGGATTCACCAGTATCGGCGGCAGGTTGCCGTTGACATCGGGCACCGTCCAGGTGATCGCAACACTCACTACGCCGCCCTTACCATCGTCTGCCAGCAAGGTCACGTTGAACACCCCGATGTCGGTCAGCGTGCCCACCACCACGCCGGTGCTTGGGCTGATCAGCAGGCCATCCGGCAAACCGACCGCGCCGAACACCAACGCATCGCCATCGGCATCACTTGCGGACAGGGCGAGGTTGACGCTTTCGCCGACGGTATTGGCTTGATCGCCAGGGCTGGCCAGCACCGGATGGGTGTTCACCAAACGGATCTCCACCGCGTCGTCCAGGCCATTGCCGTTGGCGTCCACGCCACCCTCGGCGTCATTGCCGTCCACCACGCCATCGCGATTGGTGTCCAAACTTGCTGAGAACGAGGCATTGGTCGCGACGTCGTAAGCCGTGCCGTTGTTCAGCGGATTCTGGCTCTCCAGATCCAGGTAGTCGGGGATGCCATCGCTGTCGCTGTCCTGCGGGCTCGTGATGGTGCCCTGGGCCGAGGGGTCATCCACCTGGGCGTTGCCATCCGCATCGGCAAGGCCAACTTCAACGACATCCGGAATCGTATCGTTGTCGCTGTCCAGATCCCGCTCATTCGCCACGCTGTCACTGTCGGCATCGTCCGGCGCGGATCCTGTGATCTGAAACTGGTATTCGGTGTTGCAGTTATCCGTCTCGGGCGGGGTCTGCGCATCGATCACCAGACCTGCCGTGCCACCGCCGATGTCCACTACCGTGACCGTTGCCGACAACGTGGGCAATACCGATTCGAGCGCTTCGCCGCAATCTGCGTCGCTCTCCATCTGCCCAGTAACCACCTCACCGCTGTTGAAATCCAACTGCAGCCATTCATCCGACCTGGTCAGGTCGCCGGCGGCTCGCACTGCGCTCACCTGCACCGTGCTACCGATTGACGAGCCTTCCCCTGAAAGGTCCAACAGGTGGCGGGTGCCGCTGGAGGCCGGCACCGACAACACCGGCGTGAGACGCGTGTACTCGCCGCCAGCTTCAACGTCGTCGGCCATCCCGTCGTTGTCCGTGTCGATATCGCTATTGTCACCGACACCATCGCCGTCCGAGTCGCTGGTCTCATCCGGATCGTCCGGGAACGCGTCACCGTTATCACCCACACCGTCGTTATCCGTGTCGGTGGTCTCGCCGGGGTCATTGGGGAATACATCGGCATTGTCGCCGACGCCGTCATTGTCCGTGTCGGCGCTCTCGCCCGGATCGTTCGGGAACGCGTCGGCATTGTCACCGACACCGTCGTTGTCCGTGTCGGTGGTTTCAGTGGGGTCGAACGGGAATGCGTCGTTCACATCGAGCACGCCGTCGTTGTCATCGTCCGGGTCATCGATGTTGCTGATGCCATCGCCGTCGGCATCTTCGGCAAGATCATCCAGACCATTGCCATTGACGTCACTGCCGCCAGCCACATCGAGGCTGCTCAGCATACCGTCACCGTTGGTATCCAGCAGGCCGTACGCGCCCGTGTGAATATCAAAGGCGGTGCCGTTGTTCAGCGGGTTCTGGCTCTCAAGATCCAGGTAGTCGGGAATGCCGTCGTTGTCTCGGTCACGCGGGCTGGTAATCGTGCCCTGCGCGGACGGGTTGTCCACCTGCGCGTTGCCGTCAGCATCCGCCAGCCCCACTTCGAGTACATCTGGGATGGTGTCGTTATCGCTGTCCAGATCCCGCTCGTTGAGGACATTATCGCCGTCCGAGTCACCGGGGGCGGAGCCGCTGATGCGCAACTGATACTGAGTGTCGCAACCCACGTTGGAGGTAGTCTGCGAATCGATCACAATCCCGGCGGTACCGCCTCCGATATCCACAACGGTGATTGCACCGGAGAGTACCGGCGTCACCTGATCAGGCGTCTCGGCGCAGCCGGCATCATCACCGTCCAGCTCGCCGCTCAGCAGTTCCCCGCTGTTGAAATCCAGCAACAGCGATTCGCTGGAGCTGTTCAGGTCACCGGCCGCGACGACGTCGCTGATCTGCACCGTACTGCCGATCACGGCACCCTCGCTGGACAGATCCAGCGCATGGCGTGCGCTGCGGGTGGAGACGGGTACGTTGAGCGGCGGCGTGAGCACGGTAAATGCACGACCGGCCTCAACCGTATTGGGCATGCCATCGTTGTCAGTATCAATGTCGGCGTTATCGCCTACACCATCGCCATCGGAATCCGTGGTCTCGCCCGGATCATTCGGGAACGCGTCAGCGTTATCGCCAACGCCATCATTGTCCGTGTCGGTGGTCTCGCCGGGGTCGGTTGGGAACGTGTCGGTGTTATCGCCAACCCCGTCGTTGTCTGTGTCTGTCGTTTCACCCGGATCGCTCGGGAAGGCATCCGCATTGTCGCCGACACCATCGCCATCCGTATCGGCGCTCTCGTTCGGGTCGAACGGGAAGGCGTCGTTCACATCCAGCACGCCATCATTGTCATCGTCCGGGTCGTCGATGTTGCTGATGCCGTCGCCATCGGAATCCTCAGCAAGATCATCCAGGCCGTTGCCATTCACGTCATTGCCGCCGCCCGTATCGAGGCCATCCAGAATGCCGTCGCCGTTAGTGTCCAACAGCGCGTAAGCACCGCCGGCCAAGTCAAACGCGGTGCCGTTATTCAGCGGGTTCTGGCTCTCTATGTCCAGATAATCGGGGATGCCGTCGCTGTCGCTGTCGCGCGGGTTCGTGACGCTGCCCTGGGCTGATGGATCATCCACTCGTGCATCGCCATCGGCGTCTGCCAGGCCCACCTCGATCACATCCGGAATCGTGTCATTGTCGCTATCCACGTCCAGCTCGTTGCGCACGCCGTCGCCATCCGCATCATCCGGGGCAGATCCGCTCACCTGAAACCGATACAACGTGTCGCAATTATCCGCGTCCGAGGGCGTCTCGGCATCGATCACCAATCCGGCGATGCCGCCGCCGATGTCCACCACGCTTGCCGTGCCGACCAGCGCCGGTGATACCGACTGGAGCGTCTCGCCGCAATCAGCATCCGAGTCCATTTGCGCGCTCACCAACTCACCGTTGTTGAAGTCCAGCTGCAGCCATTCACTCGAATTATTCAGGTCGCCTGCAGCGATCACGCCGCTCACCTGTACCGTGCTGCCAATCAGCACGCCTTCTCCCGACAGGTCCACCAGGTGGCGGGTGCTGCCGGAAGCGGGCACCGACAATGTGGGGCTCAGCCCAACAAACTCACGCCCGGCCTCTACCTCATCGGCAAGCCCATCGTTGTCGGCATCGATATCCGCATTGTCGCCAACGCCATCGCCGTCAGAGTCTGTTGTCTCGTTGGGATCATTCGGAAAATCATCCATCGAATCACTGACGCCATCGTTATCGGAGTCCAGGTCGGTGACGGTCCACGCGAATGTGGTGCTGGCTTGTCCGCCGCGACCATCGTCAACACTTGCCTGCACCGAGAACTCGCCGGGCGCACTGGCCGCGCCGCTCACCTGTCCACTCGCTGAGAGCGTCAGTCCCGGCGGCAAGCCCTGCGCAGAGAAAGTCAGTGCATCACCATCCACATCACTGCCCTGTAGCACCAGCGACACGGGCTCGGCGACCAGACTGCTTTGAGTGCCCGGATTGAACATCACCGGGTTCGCGTTTCCTGGCACTTCATCACCATCAAACGTGCCGTCCAAATCCCAGTCCAACGCCAGGCGGGTCTCCATCCCGGTCACCACCAGGGTAAAGGTAATCGGTTGCCCTTCGAGCCCCCAGGTGAGCAAATCCCGCCAACTCACCTGCTCCGCCGCGATATCGCTTTGAAACACATTGCCACCAGCGTGCACGTAACCACGCTGCACGCCGTTCACCCGTCCTCTTGCGATCAATTGCACGAACGGACTGTCTTCGGAGATGCCGAGCAGCTCACGCAGATAGGCCTGTTCCACGTTGGTTGAATCCGGATTCACCGTGGCCTGTTTGCCCATGCCCGCATGCGGCACTTTGCGTTGCTCCGCCCCCTCAAGCGGACCGCTGGGTCCGCCGATTGTGAGGATCTCGGTGAGGAAAATTTCGTTACGGCCGGCGGCCTCGCGCGCGGTAGCGCCACCGGAATGGAAGTAACCAAACCCGGCGGTGCCGTAGGCTTTGCCCATACGGTCGTAAAAATCGGGGAAGCCCGAAGCCACCACCATGGATGAGATCTCATCGTTGACGCCGAAGTTGCGCCCGCCACTGCCCTGGCCGTAATGGCAACTTAGGCAGTGGTTCTCCTGCGGGTTGTCGCCACGCAGTGCCAGCATGGTGGGTGAGGTGATCACCTCGCCGTCCGGAAGCGTGATGGTGTTCGGTCGGGTGTCGTCGACAAATCGATATGGATTGGGCGGGAACCAGATGGTGCGAAGGAATTCGCCAAACGCCTCCATCTGCTGCTCGGTGATCTGCGTGTCGTCGCCCAGCAGATCCGTGAATGTCGGGTTGAACTCACCCAGGTTGGCTTTGTCGCCGCGCCAATGCAGCATCGGGTGATCCATGATGTCCACCAGCGTTTGCGTGGCCATCGGCCCTTTGTCCGCCGGGAGCTGGACAAATTCACCGGTCAACTCCCCGGTCACATCGCCGCTGAATATGTTGCTCACTGCGGGCACGGTCACGTCCGCGCCGGCCGGATTACCCAAGTCCCAGGACATGCGATCCGACTTGCCGTCCACGTGGCAGGTGCCACAGGAGAGGTGCCCTAACCCGGAGGTAAGGTGCGTATCGTAGAGCAGCGGGCGCCCTTCGCGAATGACCTGTGGCGTAGGATCGTCAAAGGCGACACGCGACAGTTCTGCGCTTGCATCCAGGTCGAGGATAGAGATGCTACCCTCGAAGCGGTTCATCACGTAGCCGAGACCGGTGGCATCGTCGAGCACAATGCCGGTCGGGCCTTCACCCACCTCGATCAGTCCGAGGCGCTGTGCGTCCTGCCCCACTACGACCACGTTGTTGGAGCCCATCCCGGACACCAGCGCTTCGGTGCCGTCCGCGCGCCAGACAATTGCGCGAGGATCGCCCACTGACTGATCCCGGACCGACTGCGGCACAGTCGCCGTGTTGTAGTTGAGATGCGGATTCAGATCATCAATGCTTACCGGTCCGCCAAACGTGAAGGACGCCATGTTCATACGCGCAAACACGCCGTTCAGATTCGGCTCCAGGATCACTTCATTCAGCGGCTCTGTGCCCACCACCGAAATCTCGCCGGTCGCCGGATTCACCGCTACTGACATCACGATGTTCATTAAGCCCGTCTGATAGGCAACACCAAGGGTGTTGGCGTTAATCAGAGCAACATCGTTATCCGCCAGCGTGTTACCACGTGTAATCACCCCTTCACCACTTAATCCATCGGGAATCTGCCCGTCGGCACCGATCAAGGTGGTGTTATTGCCGGATTCGAATATGCCGGCGAACACGAGCTGGCCGTTGCGGCTGACCGCAAGCGCTCGCGGATCTTCGCCAAACAGATCCACCGAGGCGGGCGACGCCGACAGATCCGCAAGGTCGAACACATTGATGCGATTTTTCTCAGAGGCGCTCACGAAGGCGCGCTGCGGCGTACCTGCAAACACCACGTCGGCAGGTTCGTTGTCGGTGTCCAGCGTGTGAATCACTGTGCCCAGCGTCAGGTCGACAATGCTGACACTGTCCGACACATGGTTCACCACCCACGCCTCCTGGTTGGTGCGTGCACGAACCGTCAGCGGATCGATACCCACCGGAATGCTCTCGCGATGCGTCAGTTGCGCGCCCGACACATCGAACACTTCCAGCCGGTGCCCAGCCGTGTTGACCGCCAGCAGCACAGTGCCGTCCGGGGTCATATCCAGCGGGTGGACATGAGCATTCTCAAAGTTTATCAGCCCTTCCAGCGGCGCGATCACCCGGTCTTCCATCCGTGTCCTGGGCATACGGAACTGCGACAGATACTCGGCCATAAATTCGTTGCAGTAACTCAAGCGCGCCTGATTCTGCTCCAGCCTCTCATCGCCGGAGTGAACACTCAGCCGTGCGAGCTCTTTGTACAGCGGCGTGTCGCATTCGAGCGGTAGTTGTGGGCCTGAAGCGGGTGCACCAGCATTTACCGTGGGCAGTAGCACCAGCCCCAGCGTGAGGGTAGTTGCCGCCGTCAGCGGCACCAGGAAACCTCGGCGAACGTTCGAAATTATTGATCTCATACTCATCTTTCTTCTATTTATGCACTGCGTCGGCGCACGCACCGAATGCGTTTTCTTATTGTTCCCAGGCGCACCTGCAAAGGCCGGGCGCGCCTGTCCGTTGTCTTGCCAACACAGTTGCCCTGTGCTGCCTCATCACCTTGACGGCGTGCCTTACTCAGATTCCTGAATCGGGCTCACCAGAATCTGAATTCTGTCCAGCATTAATCTGGCCGTTTCGGTCTCGGTGGTTTTCTTGTTGTGGAACACGCCGAATCTGAATTGATGCGGCCCCGGCGCGAGCGTCAGCGTTGTATTGAAGGTCTCCCACTCGGATGACTCGTTCGAATTCTCGCCGGTGCCGCCAACCACTCGGGCCACATAGGTATTCCCGTCCTCGCCCAACAAGGTCTCATCCACGCCGACCAGCACCTGTGCGTACTCGTCGGTCTCATGGCTGTAGTCCAGGGAGATGTTGTAGCGCATGGAAATGTGGATGGCCGAGGTTTGCGCAAGCGTGTACAGCGCTGTCCAGCCGCCAGACATGTTGATAACCGTGTCGGCGTCGATACCCCCGCTGTCGATACCCAGAATGCCGCCACTGTCGATGCCGAGGATGCCGCCGCTGTCGATGCCCAGGATATGTTCCCCATCCACATAGTCCGGCTGATAGGTATCGAGGAACAAATCATCAGCGTATTGCAAACCGGCTGTGTCACTCTCGAAATCGGTATCCAGCAGCACGTCAGGCCCCGGCGCGATGTTGTTGCGCATGATCGCCAGCCCCTGCATGGACCAGCCGACCGCGCTGGACTCCTCCAACCGATCCGACACCGACGGATAGCTGCCCGGCACGGAGTTACCCATGGTGAGCGCCGTGTCGTACCAGATGGATGTATTGTCGTCGGATGACAGACCCAGGTACTGCGGGCTGGCGAACGTGGTGAGATCCGCTTTCTTAAGCAGATAGAACTCTTCGTTCCCATCCACCTTGCCGTCGGGCAGATTGCGCCCGTGGCCGACAAAGCCCACACCGTCTTGCCTGCCGGACAAACGAACCAGATCATTGCCACCGGTCATTGGCGCCCGGGTCGCACGCCTGAAGCCGAACACATGCGCATTGCCTAGCGATGGATTGATCGACTGACCGAAGGTGTACATCTGGCTGTTGGCATAGTTGCCGAGCGGGCCGGAGAACAGGTCATCTTCGGGCGTACCGAAGGCTTGCGCGCCTTCGATCCGCTGCGTCACCGTGTTGAACTCATCGCGACTTACCGAGACCCACGCCTGCGGGGAGGCATTGGCGTAGGCCACTCGCGCACCATCGAGCAACCCGCCGACGAGCGAATCCAGCGTCACGTTGGTTGCCCACAAAAACTGCACCGAATCTGAGGCACCGCGACCGTCGTCAACACTCACCGTCACCTCAAACCTGCCACCCTGTTCGGGTGCGCCATAGATGATGCCGTTGATGGGATTGATCTGAAGCCCCGGTGGCAGACCGGTAGCAGCGTATGTCAGTGTGTCGTGGTTGCGATCCTGCGCGGTCACGCCCAGCAGCGCATCTCCACCCTCGCGAGTTGCCTGATCGCCCGGCTGCCGCAGCGTCGGCGGCAGATTGCCGAATTCATCGCTGACCAACCACTCGAACGACGTGCGCGCGACACCGCCATACCCGTCATAGACCGCGATATCCACGCTGTAGATGCCAATGGCAGATGGCGCACCGGAAATCAGTCCGGTGGATGGCACGATCTGCACCCCGTCTGGCAACCCCTCTGCGGTAAAGCGCAAGGGATCACCGTCGCCGTCGATCGCGAGTACCTGCAGACTTACCGCATCGCCCACCACTGCCGATTGCTCACCAGGATTGGTCACTATGGGGTGAATGTTCACCAGACGCCGTTCCACAGCATCGTCCAGACCGTTGCCGTTAGTATCCACACCCCCTTGGGCATCGTTGCCGTCCACCACGCCGTCGCGATTGGTATCGAGGCCGGCCGAGAACGAGATATTGGTCGCCACATCAAACGCGGTGCCGTCGTTCAGCGGGTTCTGACTCTCGATATCCAGGTAATCCGGGATGCCATCGCTGTCGCTATCGCGCGGCGCGCTGATTGTGCCCTGATCGGCCAGATCATCCACCTGCGCGTTGCCGTCCGTATCGCTGAGGCCTACTTCGATGACATCGGGAAGCGTGTCGTTGTCGCTATCCAGATCCCGTTCGTTCGCCACGCCGTCACCGTCCGCATCGTCCGGCGCGGACCCGGCGACCTGGAACTGATAATCGGTGTTGCAGTTGTCGGTTTCCGGAGGAGTCTGTGCGTCAATCACCAAGCCCGCCGTCCCGCCGCCGATATCCACCACCGTGACCGTTGCAGACAGCGCAGGCGAAACCGATTCAAGCGTCTCATCGCAATCCGCATCGCTCTCCATCTCCCCGCTAATCGCCTCGCCGCTGTTAAAGTCCAGCTGCAGCCATTCATCCGACCTGGTCAGGTCGCCAGCGGCCGCCAGCGCACTCACCTGCACGGTGCTGCCGATCAGCGCCCCTTCGCCTGAGAGGTCTACCAGGTGGCGGGTGCCGCTGGAGGCTGGCACCGATAGCACCGGCGTGCGGTACACGTAGGTGCCGCCGGCTTCGACACTATCGGGAAGCCCATCGTTGTCCGTATCGACATCGCTGTTGTCACCGACGCCGTCGCCGTCAGCATCGCTGGTCTCGCCCGGATCGCCGGGGAAGGCATCGGCGTTGTCGCCCACGCCATCGTTGTCCGTATCGCTGGTTTCGGCCGGATCGGTGGGGAACGCATCCGCGTTGTCGCCCACGCCATCGTTGTCGGCATCTGCGCTCTCGCTAGGATCACCCGGAAACACGTCGGCGTTGTCGCCTACACCATCACCGTCTGTGTCGATGGTTTCGGTCGGGTCGAACGGGAACGCGTCGTTCTCATCCGGCACGCCGTCGTTGTCATCATCCGGATCGTCGATATTGGCGATGCCGTCGCCATCGGAATCCTCAGCAAGATCGTCAAGCCCGTTGCCGTTCAGATCGAAGCCGCCGCCCACATCCTGGCTGCTCAGCACGCCATCGCCGTTGGTATCAAG
>CBDUQI010000134.1:0-16144 GCA_965369325.1 uncultured Gammaproteobacteria bacterium | reverse complement strand
TCAACATGCAGGTGGACAGCTCGTTCCGCCAGGGCATGATCTGGTTTATCGCCTCCGAGGTGTTGTTCTTCGCTGCCTTTTTTGGCGCGCTGTTTTACGCCCGCGCGTTGTCCGTTCCGTGGGTGGGAGGTGAAGGCAATAACTTCTTCACCAACCTACTGCTGTGGACCGACTATGAAGCTGCATGGCCGACCAACGGCCCGGGCGAAGTGGGTGGCGACTTTGAGCCAATGGCGGCCTGGGGCCTGCCGGCGATCAATACCGCCCTTCTGCTGACCTCTGGTGTGACGATTACCATTGCGCATCACGCGTTGCGTGCGATGAATCGCAAATTGCTCATCATTTCACTGGCGGCCACCTTTCTGCTCGGTTTCGCGTTCCTGGCATTACAGGTGATTGAGTACCAGGAGGCGTATTCGCATTTGAACCTAACCCTGGAAAGCGGGGTCTACGGCTCGACCTTCTTTATGCTCACCGGTTTTCACGGCATGCATGTGACCCTTGGGGCGATCATGCTGTTGATTATCTGGCTGCGGGTGCTGAAGGGGCATTTTACCCCTGAGCGACACTTCGCCTTCGAGGCGGTGGCCTGGTACTGGCACTTTGTGGACGTGGTCTGGCTCGGTCTGTATGTGTTCGTCTACTGGTTGTAAGCGAGCGCGCCACAGCGCACACGCAAACGGCGGCCTTCTGGCCGCCGTTTTGTTTCTGGCGTTGGGTATCAGATCAACACACTGCTAGCCAGGGGTGACGCCGTGCGGCTGAATCCATCCGAGGGCGTAGAACACAAATAGCATGACAAACAGCGCGACGGACAAACCAATGCGCACAGTGAGCGCGCGTACCATGCCGCCGCTGGACGCGTCTTTGTCGCGGGCCATGTAAACTAGTGCCGATAGCAGGCTGGCGACAATCCCGATCAGCATTAAGACGACGAGTAGTTTCACCGGCGAGGTCTCCTGAGTACCGCCCCGCGCAATGCGCGCAGCGGTGTATGGGGAACGCAGAAACAGGATTATACCGTGATGCGCCTTGGGGCACGTGAATTTCGACCGAGCCTGATTCCCACGCTGGCAACCTTTGCGATGTTGCCGTTGCTGCTGTGGCTGGGCTACTGGCAGCTGGATCGGGCAGCGCAAAAGCGCGAATTGTTAAGCCGCTATGCCAGCGGCGGCGAGTTTGTGCTGGACCTGAATGTGCCCGGCGCCGAACTGAACGGCGAGTTGTTCCAGCAGGTGACCGTGCGCGGTACTTTCGACAGCACCCGGCAGATATTACTGGATGGCATGGTGCGGGATCGGCTCTCGGGCTATCACGTGCTCACGCCATTGCGCCTGGATGACGGGCGCGGCTGGTTAATGGTGAACCGGGGATGGGTGGCGCCGGGCGCCAGTCGTTCGCAGTTGCCGGCAGCGGATGTGCAGGAGCAGCCGCGAACCGTGCTTGGCCGGCTCTCAACATTTCCACAGGCGGGCATGCGTTTGGGCGATAATCTAATCGATGCGGGCGCCCCCTGGCCGCGCGTGATGCTGTACCCCACGCCGGATGAGGTGCAGGCGTTGTTCGAGCAGCCGGTATTGCCGCGCATCGTGCTGCTGGACCCGACTGAGCAGGACGGCTACGTGCGGGACTGGACGCCAGCGAGTATTCCGCCGGAACGGCATCTGGCCTATGCCGCGCAATGGTTCGCCTTTGCCGCCACGCTGTTTGGCATATTTTTGGTATTGAACTTCCGCAAAATCGAGAGCGACGCCGATGAGTAAAACCGACAGCACAGGCGCCCCACGGGCGGCCAGCGACGAGCAGACCGGGGCCCAAGCCGTACGCCGCGGGCGCCGTCTGTTTCTGCTGATTGCACTGGTGTTCCTGGGCCCACTGGTCCTCAGTTGGATCATGTTCTTTAGTCGCGGGGCTGACTGGCAGCCGGCACAAACCGTGAACAACGGCGAGTTGTTGCAGCCGGTGGTGCCGCTGGGCGATCTAAGTGTGCTGACCCGTGCCGATACTGGCCGCCCGCTGGGCAACGATCCCCTGCATGGGGTGTGGACCGTGGTTGTCATGAGTGAAGACGGCTGCGGTGAAGCCTGCCGAACCCGTCTGCAGGAGATCGACAAAGTGCGCATGCTGCTGGGGCGCGACAATCATCGGGTGCAGCGGGTGCTGCTAAGTAACGGCGCACCACAGGACGTCACGCAGCTGATGCAAAGCCATCCCGGCCTGGTGGTGCTGGATGCGAGTGGCCATGAGCAGGTGCTGGGGCGTGTGCGCACCCACACCGAAGGCGCTCTGCATATTACCGATCCACTGGGCAATCTGGTGATGCGCTACACCGCCGAGACGGATGGTAAGAAGATGATGGAAGATCTTAAGCGAATGATGAAGCTGTCTCGCATTGGCTAGCGGTGGAGTTGCGATGGTGCGCTCGGCGTATTTCTATTTAACCCGGTTGGCGTGTCTGCTGGCCTTTTGCGTGGTGTTTATTGGCGCCTGGGTGCGCCTGACCGATGCCGGGCTTGGCTGCCCGGACTGGCCCGGCTGTTACGGCGAGATTGTGGTGCCAGAAACGCAGGCCGGGATTGCGCGCGCTGAGGAGTTGTATCCGGAGCGCCCGGTGGAGCAGGGCAAGGCCTGGCGCGAGATGATCCACCGTTATCTTGCGGGCACGCTGGGGTTAATGATTCTGGGCATCGTCGCGCTGGCCTGGGCCAACCGTCGCGATCCGGCGCAGCCGGTATGGCTGCCAACCCTGTTGGGGCCGCTCACGTTGTTCCAGGTGCTGCTCGGCATGTGGACCGTTACGCTGCTGCTCAAGCCATTGATCGTGATGGGGCATCTGCTAGGTGGCATGGCGATCCTGGGCTGCCTGTGGTGGCTGGTGCTGAGTTCACGGGTTGGTGGGCCGGCGCTGCGCACGTCGCCAAGCGGGTGGGATCACAAGTTGAGTGGACTGGCGTTGCTCGGCTTGCTGGTGCTGATCGTACAGATTGCGCTTGGGGGCTGGACCAGCACCAACTACGCCGCACTTGCCTGTATTGATTTTCCCACCTGCAAAGGCCAGTGGATTCCCGAGGCGGATTACGCCGAAGGCTTTGTGCTGTGGCGAGGGCTGGGTGTGGACTACGAAGGCGGCGTGCTGGATCATCCCGCGCGCGTCGCGATCCATGCGGTTCATCGCATTGGTGCGCTCATCACCTTCCTGGTGCTGGCGTCAATCGCTGGCCTGAGCTTGGTGCGTTCGGCTGTATCCCATACACGTGTTGCGGCGGCGTGCGTCATCGCGGCGCTGGCGGCGCAAGTGACGCTTGGCGCGTCGTTGGTGATGAAGGCGCTGCCGTTGGGGCTGGCGGTGGCGCACAACGCCACGGCGGCGTTGTTACTGCTGGCGGTACTTGCGCTGAATCATTCAGCTCGCCGTCTGCGTGGTGGTGTTTTTAGTCGTCAGTAGCGGTCGCGGTAGCGCGCCATAAAGCGACGGTTCGTACCGAGCACGGATTTTGATCCTATACTGAGGCAAGGGCATGCGATCGACGGTTAGCCTGGGAGCGCGTGGGCAAGCGGGCCTGCGTTGCGACTGGCTGGCGCCGTTGCTGGCGCTTTACCTAAGCTCAGCGTTGCTGTGCCCGGCAACTTCCCGCACCCCGGAGCTGACTCGCATGCCCACCAACAACGAACACGAAAAACTCAAGGCCGTTCTTTCGGGCGACTATGACGTTGCCCGCCAATGTGTCGAGATTCTCGCCCTTGCACCCACGTTGCCCGAGGACGCGTTCCAGACCCTGCACGACGCTCTGGCGGGCGCCGACCCGTTGCTGCAGGTGGCGATCATGGACTGCTACTTTGAGATGAGTGGCGACCGCTTTCACGAATCTGATCTTGAGGCACTGATGAACAAGGCCGCACAGATGGGCGACGCCGGTGAGCAGCTTTACATGGCAGCCCGACTGGCGCTGGGTCGCGTGAACGGCCTCGACATAGATCAGCTGGATGGCTGGGGTGACGCGGAGATTGAGATTACCGCAGCGGCGAGTAAGCCCCGAACGCGTGGCGACGGCGATGAGGCTGCACCGAGTATTACCGTCGTGATCCACGGTACGTTCGCAGCCAACGGCAAATGGTGGCGCAAAGGTGGCGATTTTTTTGAGTACCTGCGTACGGACCTCGGGCTGGATGCCTACGACCAACCCGATGTATTCAAATGGTCCGGTAAGAACCGCGACAGCAAACGGCACGAAGCCAGTGTCGCCCTCAGCGACTGGCTTAAAGCGCATCCAGCAACCCAGGTGAATATCTTCGCGCACAGTCACGGCGCCAATGTGGCGATGTTGGCCACGCGCGCAGTCGATACCCCGATTGATCGCCTTGTGATGCTCAGCCCGCCCGTGCGCCCGGAGTACTTCGCCGACTGGGCGAAGGTGGCGCAGGCCTTTAATATCCAGGCCTCGTTCGATCCGGTGGTGGCCCTCGCCAAGGGGGGGCAATGGTTCAGGAACGAGCATGTGACCGAGAAAAAACTCAAAGCCTCCGGCCACTCCGCCTCACACGCGCCGAAAGTCTGGCGCGACGAAGGCCTACCCGCGTTTGTTGGCCTGCCGTGGTATTGAGCGGGCCCGCGAACCGCGTGGGCATGCCGAATGGCCGATAGCTCGATTGCGCAGTTGACGCGCGCGCTTGTGGACGGCAATCGACACGAGCGCGCGGTTGCGGCCATTCATCTGGGCGAGTTGGGTGCAAGCGAGGCGCTGGAGCGCTTAACCGCGCTTGTGTCAGACCCAGATCCCATCGTGTCCATCGCTGCGATTTACGCGTGCTGGCGGCTGGGCGTTGAAGATGTCGATCTGCTTCCGATCATCTATGCGGTGAGCAGTGGCGCTGAGGAACTGGTGCAGCAGGCCGCGCAAACCATCGAAGCCATCGGCAACGACTTACTGCCAACGCTGCTCATGCTAGTGCAGGAGGGTGGCGAGCCGGCGCTGCTTGCGCTGGATTTGATGTTAGAGGTGGGTACAGCGCAGGCCCGCGAGGCGGTGGAGCAACTGCCGTCCATCAACCCGGCGGTGTCGCAGCGGGCCGCTGCGGTGCTTGCCGATTGGGACGAGTAAGCATCGCCGGCCACTACCCATGAGCTCGTTGCTGTGCGCAACGCGTGAGCGATACACTTGCACCGAGAGCATTGCTGCTTAAGTGGAAAAGGACGCTCAGCCGTTGAAACAATTCATCACTATCTATCGCGCAGCCATCGTGCTTGCGGGCGCCATTGAAGATTCTAAACAACGCAATACCACGCTTGGTGCGTGCCGCGTATGAGTGGCCAGATAATGTCGGTGGCGCTCGCCATCGCGTCGGCTGCGGCGTATCAGATCTGCATGAAAATTGTGCCCGAGGGTCTAAACCCCATAAGCGTGCTGGTGACTTTTTATACAACTGCGCTCATCTTTACTCTCGTTGTCGCCAGATTCATCCCAGTAGATGCGCCCAATTGGTCGCTCAGTGAGTTCTCCTGGGCGGCCGCCTGTGTTGGCGTGGCGATTGTGGGCATTGAGCTGGGCTTTCTCCTGATGTACCGAAGCGGCTGGCATGTGGGGGCGGCCCCATTGGTGGTGATGGGAGGTGCGGCGGTAGTGCTTGTGCCGGTGGCAATTTTGATATTCAAACAACCCTGGTCGCCGCGATTTCTGATCGGCATTGTGGTGTGCCTGTATGGTCTTTATCTGCTCGCGCCACGGGAACACTAGGCATCGACGCCTACAATGAGGGCCTGAACCTGAATCGCGCAGTTCCGTCCAAGCCTGCTTTGCGTTGGCGTAATTCCAGCGTTCAGGTGTGCGAGCGCTTGTCTTGACGCCCCATCGCGATCACCCCATGATGATTCGCTCGCGTGACGAATCATCGGTTTACAGGGGGTAGTGATGAGAGCAACTCTAACGGTCTTGACGGCAATGGCATTCACATTGGGTGCAGGGGCGAGCGACGCACTGGCAGCTTCTTCGACGGTGGTCGGGTTTGATGAGGGTGCGGACGGCGGGTTCATCGGCAATGCGGTATTCCGCCCCAACGGTGGCGTACCGGGCGGAAGTGCACACTTCTTGGTGACCGCATTCGGTATGGAGTTACGCACGGGCGGTATCGGCGAGCCATCCAACCCCGATTTTCTGGGCGACTATTCTTCGTCCAGCCAGGTGACCTTCAGTTTCGATGTGAAGGTGGATTCGATCACCGATTTCATCGGTAACGAAATTCCGCGAGCCATCGGTATCGCGTTGCGGGACCGAGATATCATGGGCCCGAACGGGCCGTCCGGTGTGTTCTTCGAGCTCGACACGCTATCGGTGTTTACCCACGCCGACTGGACCCGCTTATCCGTCACTATACTCGACACCACACAGACGGATCTCCCGGCGGGCTGGATCGGGTTCGGCGATGATGACCCCAATACTTTCGAGCCCATCCTGCCGGCCGGCGCTACGTTCGCCTCGGTATTGGCAGGTGTTGATGAGTTTCAGGTGACCACGTTAGTGCCGGGGTTTTTCTTTAACAACGCGAACTTTAACGTTCGTGTGGACAATGTCTCGGTCGCGCTGGCAACGCTAACCGGCGCGGTGGGTGGCGGTACGGTTCTGTTCGCGCAATGCCGCAACACGAACACTGGCCAGCAGAGCGCGGCGGTGATTGGCGAGGATAACGCCTGGGCGTGCGCCGGCGACCTGGTGGTTTCTCCAGGGGATCTGGTGGTGCTCATTCAAGGTGTGAGCGCGGACTAATTACACGATGGGGGCCGGGTCTGAAGGCATCGTGACGCTTGCATCAGACTCGGTCCCCATCGTGTCTATGGTGGCGATTTACGTGCGTTGCCATTTGGCGGCAAACAGGCGCGGGCGCTGCGCTGCGCCGATGCGGGGCTTAGCCTTTCCTGCCGCCGGGACCAACCAGATACCATGCGATTAGGCCAATGAACGGCAGCACGAGCACCAACAGCACCCACACAACTTTCATGATGGTCTCGGCAGAGCTCCGCACAATTTTCACGATGGCGTAAATGCTGACAATAAGAAATAGCAGTCCGATGATGGTTTCCATGTTTTGTCCCCTCCAATTCGTCCGGGAGTTGTATCGTTATTAGTGGCGAATAGTGCTCAAGAGTACTGTCAAAAAAGCGTTGTTGCCAGCCAAGTGGATATCCAGAGGCCTGATCGATGTCTACCGGGCGGGAATCTGCAAGGGTAACGCTAACCGTCCGACCCGAGGTCGCCATTTGTAACCGGAATGGTTACAGTCTGCTCTTGGACTTCGCATCCCCACCCGGCGGCAGGAGACATCCGTGCAGTTTTCTCTCTACGACATCAGCGTAACCCCCGTCAGTCGTGGCTTCGCCACCCTGCGTCATCTTGTCAAACGCGCGAGGCAGCATTGCGAAGAGCACGATATTGAGGAGAGCACGCTGATCGGCGCGCGACTCTACGAAGACATGTTTAGCTTTGGTGAGCAGATCGTCGCAGCCAGCGCGTTCGCGCTAAACAGCCTGCTGCCGATGGCGGGCAAGCCGGACCAGCTTCCGGGTGTGCGACCGAGCACGCTCGATGAGTTCGACGCTTGGATCGAGCAGTCCATCGCCATTCTCGACACGTTAAATGCGTCCGACTTCACCGAAGACGGCCCGGTCACCACCCGAATGCCGGCACTGACGTTCGACTTCCCCGACCGACGCAGCATTTTGATGGAATGGTTGCTGCCGAATTTCTACTTCCACGTGTCGACCGCGTATGACATCTTGCGCCACAACGGTGTCAAGATTGGCAAGGCAGATTATCTGCTGCGCACGTCAGCCAAAATGACGCAACTAGACGGTTAAACCCAGTCCGGCTCTATTGCGGGCTTAAGCCTGGCCCGCAAGACGTGCAACGTCAGGCTACGATGCCCTGCGGACCTCGCGACTCGCTACTAGCGGCCCTATGACCGAACGGCTCCTGTCAATATGGCGCAATACGGCGCAGCGTACTTAACAACCCACTACAGGCAGCCACTTCCATACCCATAGTGAAATGTCTAATATTGATGCGACATATTGTCGATATGAGGCACTATCACGTTAGTTGCCTTACGAGGAAGTAAAGTTGTGCAGTCACGGCTGGTATTGCTCCTCATGTGCAGAACAGAAAAAATGCTGGTTTCCGATTATCTGCGAGTTCCTTATGTGAGTGCGGATACAGAGCATCGCTCGAGACTAGCGCCGAGGGGGTTATGCTTGTTCAAGTTTATCGGTGCGGTCCTTCCCGTCACCGCATTGTAAAAGGCTACACGCTTGCTGAGGTGAGCCCTGAGCTAGTTGCTGAAAGACTTGGGGCACGTGGGCCAACCTCGATTTCGGTTCGAGCCAATACACGAAATCCTCACGCTGTTTGGCTGGACACCGGGATGGTGTGGCTACATACAGCAGTAGCGCGGAATCATTGTCTGGCTGAACTGAACGACGCGATCCTTCTACTAGCCGAAGTCGCCAAACAAGCCGGAGGTGCTCTGCTCCCGAGTGCTGTTCGGCCGAACCAAACGCAGCCATGGAGCAGGTTCCTGTGTGGCGATCAGCATTTCCTGGAAACGCTTGACCCTACCGAAGCAGAAGTCTTCTGCAATCTCATACGTATTCACACACCCCTCCTAATCGCCTGTAGCGGTAGGCCCGGAGTAGACTCGGGCGGCGTAGAGTCATTGGGTTCACGGAGGCTGTCGGACAGTCGCGAACACTTCGCGCCCCAGTACTTAGCATCTGTTGCGCCGACGCACCTAGAGCGCGTAGCACAATGCCTGCGTCGGGACGTAGGAGTTACACGATTGAGCGTATTGGATGTGAATCCGCTGGGTGATCCAGAAGACGCCGTCCCTAACGTGGAATTGCGTTTTAACGACGCTCAGATGTTGTTAAGCAGCGTGCGAGCGCAAGCTATTCTCTACCAGGCTTTACTGCTCAAAGCGCGCCGTTTGGCACGAGATGGGCGGCGAGTAGGCTACTTCGATCAACGGTTGCTGGAGCGCAATCGTGCCCGGGCGGTGACAAAGGGGTTGCAGTCAAGTTTTGAACAAGAGAGCAGCCGGTCATCAAAAAAAGGCTCCCGGCAACGTCAAGGAGAGAAAATCAATAAGATTCAATCGGGGGATTCAATGTTACTGGACTTGCTCGATAACTTGCAGACTGAGCTTCAGGTTTTAGAGGTTGAGTTCGCCGAAATAGCGCCACTCATCCTCGGGTCATCTTTACGCCAACGCGGCTTGGCGGGCTTGCGGACTGAGTCAGATTTGTTTCGCGCGACACATGAAAAATGGTCGGGCGACGAAAGCAAATTCATGCAGTACGTCACGAGCCTGTTCCTCACCTCCAATTCCCATCAGATTGATCCCGTTAGACATTGGAACGAGCATCAATTTCCTCAAGCAGCTCAACTGGTACGCAGGTCTTGGGCGCAGTTGTTGCGTTACTCGCAGTCGCAAGCCAATAGCTCAAGCCGCAAATCTACGCCCAACTCACCGTTCAACGGGTCAGCGCAAACTCTCGTGGATGAACTCCAAGCCTTAGGTCGAAAACCGACGCCAACTCAAGCCGCAACATGCTTGGACACCTATGTGCAGATCGGTGCGTCGACCAATCTATATCGTGAGTTGCAGTCTTTGAGTCGCGCGGATCAGCAAGGAGTCCGAAAGTGGTTAACGCCGCCGCGAAAGCTACAGCTTAGATCAAAAACCCACAAGGCAATATGGGGTGACGCCACTGCTGGAGCCGCCCTAGATCTTGCTCGGGAGCACGGCGTTTGCCTGGTATCGATTTTCGCCGACCAGCACCAGGAGAAAGTGCTGACCGAAAGCGTGGACCGATTTCGCAGCGACGCACCCGAAGGGTTCAATGCGTTCCTTTTTACTTACCGTAGATTCAACCATGAGGTGAGTGGGAAGCCTCGGATTGAGATTGAGCTTCTGGTTAGCCGTATGCGCCGGAGCTGAAATGAATTCTGGTTCATCTGTTGAAATCATTCTAGATTTGCGGGAGTTCTCCAGTCGGGTTATAAAACCTGAGGACTTTCGCAAGCTGTGGACGCAATTAACGCCTGCACTAATCGGAAGAACCCTATCGCCTGGGGATGCACCGATACTGAAAGATCCGCGACGTGGCACTGTGCGTTTGCAAGTGATATCGGTCCCCACCGGTTTCTCGAAAGTTGATCAAAACGCAGCGTTCTCCATATATTCGGTACTGGAGCAACCAGTTGTCACTCATCGGTGTAGTGTTTGTAGTGGTTACGCACCATTTGTTTGCTCCACGTGCACTGGTGAGAAGAAGCGCATGTGCAACGAGCACGCAGTCATTCTCGACGGCAGCATGCGGGCATTCTGCCCAGGGCATGCGCCACTTTGCGCATCGTCGGGGTCACGCGCGACGTTTTGGTGCGATGGTCCGGACTGTCGAGGACGCGTCGGTTGGTCGGAGGCCTCGCGTACAGCCCATCCTAACGATGCTGATCATTGGTATTGTCCTGCCTGTTTCAAACAACTGTTTCCCCGTTGTGAAGATAAGCGTTGTAACGACACCGGTACGGTCAGTTGCGAGCACGTCGATTCCACCCGTCGTGAGCGTTGCGGCCGGCGTGTGTGCAATCGGCATGCTTGGCGCTGGCAGATTTACGGTCCGCACCGGGTTGGGCTGGGTCTTTGTCCTCATCATCGCGATTTACGACAGTTGTCGGATGAAGCCATTGTTTTTCAACTGATCGCAGGCACGGCATTCAGAAATAGGTCGAACGCCCAGGGCGGGCGAAATCGCAGGCGTGAATTTTTCAATGTGCCGTCACTTCAGTCTATTCGCCACATATTCCTACACACTCGCAAAGACGTATATGATGTGCGGAAAATCAATGTTGCTGTTGAAAATCTTGCGGGTTCTCTGGGTTCCGAAGGGCTGCATGGGGCGATGAAGAACTTGATTGAACGAAGCGCGGTCAAGCGCCGCGAGGATATTAAGCGAGATGTCTCAGAGAAGGAATTGGGGGTTCAAGAGTTTCAGCGATTACGAAATGAACTCGTTGCCTTCGGCTTATCTGAGATCGCTGATGCCATTGAATTTTCCGATTTCCGACCTCGAGCAAATCTGTTGTTCATTCATCTAGATGATCAATGGAAAGGTCGGTTTATCGGGCGCGGGGGTAGCAATATTAAGGCGATTCAAGAAAAGTTGGGGTTTCGAATAAAGTTTGAAAAAAGTGGGGGCACCCCCTAACGCGGGTTCCATAGGATATCCAGATGGCAATTTTTGTTTCTTATAATCGAGAAGACATCGACTACGTGACTAAGTTGGTCGAAGACCTCGAGGCCGCTGGTTTGACGGTTTGGTACGATCGCGAGATGCGCCCCGGAGATTTTTGGCCGGACGAAATTGAGAGCAATATTCTTAGTGCGCAGGCCGTGCTGGTTGTTCTTTCGCAACAGAGCATTCAATCGCGCCACGTACGAGGAGAGGTGGAGTTCAGCGAGCGCAATGAGAAACTCATTGTTCCGCTCGTCATCGGGAATCTTAAAGAACGTGAGGTGCCAACTTGGATTCTGGCCAGAAACTATGTCGATGGCCGCGATGATCGAGACCCACTGCCTGAGCTGAAACGAGCGTTCGACGGCCCCCAATCCGAACGCGTAGCCGCCGCCGCGGCGAATGTTAGGCGTGTCAAAACGGGTGTTCTAACTGAACAGACATCTCAATTGGTGGTGGTTCCAGCCGGTGGACGTATTGCGGCCGCGGGGGTTGCTATAAATCGCGAAACGGCGGCCGGCGTCGAAGTTGCCGTGTTGTCGGCGTTCCCGAATGACGATGTACGATACTTGTCACGGGCTGTTCGGGTTTTAGTAGTCGACGACATTCCGCAGCACACGGTCTTGGTTAGCGACGAACTGGCAACGAGCCTGGGACTTGATCGGCCCGAACAGGATCCTTGGGAACTCAGCCTGGCTGGCGTAACTCACTACAAAGCAACAGAAGTATGTTTGGAAGTCACCGTTGCCGGCCAGTTGGAAGAGGTGGTCAACCGCCTCGAGCAAAGGAACGACTTAGCGGGGCGTTTACTGCGCGGAGCCGACGAGTCGATAGAGATTGGCGGCGACACATATCGAATTATTGGAATTACGCCGCCACCTTCGGGCAAAGATGACGTCATCGAGGTGGCGTCGGATTCGCGTATTCGATTGTTCTCTTCCGGTGTTAAGTCTGGCGTCGATATGGTGATACTGGCCGATTGCAGTGGCTCGATGAGTATCGAAGACGTCACTGACAAAGCGGATGTTGTCCCGCAGAAAAGGTGGTTTGGTGGGTCAGCGCGGCGGCGCACGCAAACACGAATGAAGGCGCTCCAGCAGGCGTTGATGGAATTGCTGGATACACGGTTGAGCTTGGACGGGCGAGTCTCGCGTATCGCGCTGGTTGGTTTTACCCGAGATTGCAAGGTTAGATTTCCTCGTCGGGGGGAGTCGATGGTCGAGATCGACAGTAGCTCACCGCCTGAAGTCCAACAGGACTTTCGGGACGCCATTGGATTGCTACGCGCCGAGAACGCCGGAACGGATATTGGACAAGCTCTGCATTTTGCTGCGGAGCTTCTGCACCGGCACGGGCGCCCCGGAAATGATCGGTTGGTGGTGTTGATTTCCGACGGCGCCACTTGGACGCCAAAAGGCGAAGATGCGACGGGAGAAGTTGTCAGCGGGGTCAACGATCCCGTTTCGCTGATGGATCATTTGCACGATAGTATGCAGATTCATTTGCACGCAATTGGTATTAGTACAGAAGATTTGTTTTTCCCGTGGTGGAAACAAAAGCACGCTGAAGAGCCTCATGTTTCAATGATTCCTAACCATCAGCTCTTGGACCAATTGGTTGCTGTTGGCGGCGGGGATCCGTCTCGTTCCGGCGATACGGATGTGCTCGCTGAGTATTTTTCGGGCCTGGGCAGTGGTGTTACTCGGCAGGTTCGTTGCGGGGCGCCGCGCCCGCTGCCCGAACTTCAGGGTTTCGAGAAAGCGGCTATTGCCAAGGCACGTGCGCAATCTGAGCAGTATCGTGAGATCACTGAGACACGCCAACGACGGGGTGCGTTGGCGGTTGAGGTTCACGAACTGTATGTAAGAGTTAACGAACAAGCTGAACGGATCGCTGAGCAACCACTATTCCGCCATCCTCACCCGCAAAAAATGCCGAAACTTCTCCAAACAGAAGTCCACGATGAAACATCATATGAAAATTTTGTTGAGATCGTGAACTCATATGTATTGAGTTTTCCCCGGTCGATGCTAAGTGCACAAGATCGCTATGCTGCGCCCGAGATCGTGTCGTTCTTACGATCGGAACAAGTCGAATCCTTGTATTCACTAAAAGGGTCAGGCCGTGAACTGAGCTCATCAGAAGGCGAGTGCCCGACCAGCAAGCTTGTTCGAGAACTAATGGGGGAAGCAGCATTTGGTAAAGACGACGTGAGGTCATGGCATAGTATGCAGCTCGCAATCTTGAGCTACGTACGAGGGACGCTCGCGGAGATAGTTGAACTGTATTCTCAGGTATCGATCTTGAAGGATGGCGTTCCCACAAGAGGAATAGCTGCGACTAGCAACACCGATGAGGAAAGTTCTGGCTTCCGCTTTATCGGGTAGTTCATAAGACAGCCCGGTACCGAATAGGCGGCACCCGTTTGAAGTGGGATCTTCGCAGAGGAGTCTCACATGGTCGACTAACTGTCGCAGGATACAGACGTCTTCGTGAGTGGCTGTTGCCCAGGTTGCTTACCGACGTTGATTTGTCTAGCCTGCTTGCATCTATTCCTTAGAGAGTTCCGTGAACAGGCATCCGCGCGTCTTCATCTCTTTCTCCCACGACTCGGAGGCTCATCTGGGCCGCGTGCTGGCGCTGTCCAATCGTTTGCGCGCCGATGGCATTGACTGCCATATGGATTTGTACGAGGTGGAGCCCCCTGAGGGTTGGCCGCTATGGATGGAGCGACGGATCTGCGAGGCGGACACCGTGTTGGTGATTTGCACGGAGACGTATCGTCACCGGTATGACGGCACCGAAGCGCCCGGTGTCGGGCAAGGCGCTCGCTTTGAAGCGCGGCAGATCGCCGAAACTATCGCGGCGGCTGACGCCAAAAACGACAAGTTCGTGCCGGTGCTCTTCGAGCAAGCCGATAAAGCCCACATCCCCGTATCGCTACGGGGCGCTTCTCATTTTAATGCCATCAAAGATTACGCAGGCCTGTACGCTCGCATCAGGCGAATCCCCAGTGCGGCCAAACCGAGATTAGGCCATCTCAAGCCCGTGCAGCAACGGCGTGCGGCAAGAGTGTGGGCGCTGCCCGGAGCGGAAGCGCCTCCGACACACGCAGCCATGTCGGGCGCCTGGGCGGGCGAGAGCGTCACCCGCGAGCGGGAAGAGGCTTATCTGCAATGGATTATCGAGCAGAAATGGCTACAGAATACGCGGGAGTTGTTCGTCGAGCTGGATGCCGTCCAGCGCGAAAGCCTGATCAAGCAGGAGGTCGACGCACGGTTGATTCCGCAGGATTTCGACTTCACTCCGCTCAGCCGGTGCGACGATGAGGCCTCTAGCCGGCCGGCGTGGACTGAGCAACCACTAACCAATGCGATTGATGCCCTTGAACTCAGCCAACGCATGGTGCTGTTGGGGGAGCCGGGTGCGGGAAAGACCTTTACCCTCTGGCGCCTGACGCTGGTCCTGGCACAGCGTGCTCTCGAAGATCCGCGGGCCCCGTTGCCGGTGCTGGTGCCGCTGAAGCAGTGGATCGGCGCCGAGCCGTTGGTCCAGTTCCTGGAGCGCGCGGTGTTTGCCGGGAATTTCGGCGTTGACGAGCCCATCCTGGGGCCTTTGTCCGGTGTGGGAAGCAGTCTGCTCGGCGCACGCCGGCTGTTTTTGCTGTTGGACGGCCTCAACGAGTTACCGACCCAATCACGTCGAGACAAGGGGGACCAGCTACGCAGCCTGATACAGACGGCGGGTCTGCCGGGTGTCATCACCAGTTGCCGCGTAAACGACTTTCAGGGCAGCGATCTTTCCATGCCGCTAGACACGCTTAACGTGCGCGCGATGTCGCCCCCGCACATACGCAGCTTTCTACGTCGCTACTTCGAGTTCTGGGGCCGCCCTCTAGCATCCGCCGATGAGTTGTTCTGGCATTTGTGTGGCGATGCGACGCTACGGAAGGGATGGGAGACTTGTCGCTCGGCGGGGCTGGCGTTTAAGGATTTCCGGCTCGGTGATATTAAAAAGACGGCCGCCGAGCTGAGCGGCGAAGATGAGCGCACCTGGCGATTCACTGGGCCGCTGCACCGTCGGCAAAGGTGCTTGGATGACCCGCGGCGTTTGCTGCGACTGGCGGAAAACCCCTACTTGCTGAACATTATCGCCCGCCTGACGCGCAAAGGCGGCCCTGCCGCGCTCGGTGACAACCGCGCCGCGCTGTTTGAACGCTTTGTGAAGCACTTGGTGCAGCGCGAAGTGGAGGCGTACCGTGCACGCGGCGCCATCGGCGAGGACACTAGCACCGCAGGCATCCTGGCGCAGTTGGCGAGTCTCGCCTGGCATCTTCAGCGTGCCGCTGGCGCCGATAACGTGCAACTTGCCATTGCCAGCGCGGACGCGCGTGCACACATCGACGAGACGTCGCTCACGCTGGCGCGTGATGCGAATGTGTTGGAAGTGGGCGATACCGTGCGCTTTACACACCAATTGCTACAGGAGTATTTCACCGCACTTGGGCTGCTGGGGAACATTCAAAATGGACACATAGCGGCCACCACGCTCTGGCCGGCAGAGCGCTGGTGGGAACGCACGGGGTGGGAAGAAGCCGCAGTGTTTGCCGCCGGGATGGTCCCCGACACCCCGCGCGTAATGGTTGATTGGTTGGCCGATGCTCAACCGGCGGTGCTGGCGCAATGCTTGCGCGAAAGCGGCGCCGAGCGCGAGACGCCGCAGCACCGCAAGTTGCTTCGAAAGCAATGGTTACCGCGCTTGGCCCCGAAGCGCGAACTGGCGCCTGAGGCGCGCCATGCCGTCGGAGTCGCGCTGGGCCGTTTAGGGCTGGACAACCGCGCGGGGGTGGGGCTGACGGTTGCG
>CBDUQI010000133.1:0-16302 GCA_965369325.1 uncultured Gammaproteobacteria bacterium | reverse complement strand
GGTGGTGCTGCGAGAGGACGGCGCTGGCTCCGCGCTGGTGGCTTACGTCATTCCGGGTGAAGTGCTTGTGGATGCCGTTGGCGACGTGCTCGAACAAACGCCAGGCGCGCCCATCGAAGTACTGACGGATATCCATGGGCTTATCGAGCAGTTGAGGCTACACTGCCAACAACAACTGCCGGCGTATATGCAACCGTCGGCCTATGTACTGATGGGGTCCTTCCCATTGACCGCGAATGGGAAGGTGAACGCGAGAGCATTGCCGGCCCCGGACTATCAGGCCTCGCAAAGGTATCTGGCCCCGGCCACAGACACCGAGGTGGCACTTGCACAGATCTGGATGGAGGTCCTCAGGCTCGATGCGCCAGTGAGTGCCGGTGCAAGCTTCTTCGCGCTGGGTGGGCATTCACTTCTGGCGACACGTGTCATCAGCGCCGTCGCCGAACAATTGAACCGCACGTTAAGCATCCGTGCGCTGTTTGATCACCCCACCGTGAGTACGCTTGCTGCCCACATCGATCAACTTGCCACCACCCAGCATCAACCGATTCCGCAGCGCGCTGGTGATGCAGTGATTCCACTGTCGTTTGCCCAACAGCGGTTGTGGTTTATTCATCAACTGGATGAGGGGAGCGCGCAGTACAACATAGCGCGCGCGATGATCCTGACTGGCCCGTTGCATCGAGGGGCGTTGCAGGAAGCCATGACTGGTCTGGTCGCCCGGCATGAGGTGCTACGAACGACATTTACGCAGGACAATGATGGCGCACAGGTGGTACACGCGCCGTACGTGCCGGCGCTTGGTTTCGAGGATTACCAGCAAGAAGACGACCCGCTTCGGGCGGCGGGCCAGTTTGTTCAGAACCAGGCGGCCATCAGCTTCGATCTACAGAACGAATTTCTTCTGCGGTGTACTGTCATTGCGACGGCACCGCAACAGCACGTGTTGGTGTTTGTTCTACATCACATCATTTTTGACGATTGGTCTACCGCAGTTTTTGTCCGCGAGTTTACCCAGTTGTACGGTGACTTCTGCCAGGGCCGGGTACCGTCGCTGCCGCCCACACCCATTCAGTATGCAGATTTCGCTTGCTGGCAACGTGCGGAAGCGGCGGCCGAGAGGTTGCTGAAGGAGCTAAATTACTGGCGGGAGGCGCTGGCAGATGCGCCCTCGGTACATGCGTTGCCGCTTGATTTCGTCAGGCCTTCGACGCCGGATCACCGCGCTGCGAGCCTGGTACAAAGTATCGAGCCTGACATTGTCAACAACCTGGCGGCGCTGGCTGAAAAGCACAATACGAGCTTGTTCATTTTGCTGGAAACCGCGTTTGCCTTGTGGGTTGCCAGGTATGGCGATGAGGACGACGTAGTGATCGGGACGCCGATCGCCGGTCGCGGCCACCGCGATGTGGAATCAGTGATCGGATTCTTCGTGAACACCCTTGCGCTAAGGACAGACCTCTCGGGTGATCGGAGCTTCGCCGAGCTGTTGCAAGCGAATCGTCGCACCATACTGGACGCACACGCGAATCAAACGATCCCGTTCGAGCGCCTGGTGGAGGAGTTGGCACCCGAGCGCACGCTCAGTCAAAGCCCGCTGTTTCAGCTCATGTTCCTGGTGCAGGCACAGGAGGAGGTGAACATGCGTCTGGAGGGACTCCAGGTTCAGCCACTGCATAGTGGCGTGGAAGTGGCCAAGTTTGACCTTCGAGTGACGGCCATCCCTGGCCCGCATGGGTTGGCGGTGAACTGGCTGTACGCCAGCAGTCTGTTCAGGCGGGAGTCGATCGAGCGGATGGCGGAGAGCTTCGCCGCCTTACTCGCATCGGTCTCCCGCCAGCCAGACCTTCCGGCTCACTTATTAGGGATGCGATCCGAGGCACAGCGCCTGCAGTGGCAGACGCTGAATGCGACTTCTGTAGCCTGGTCTGATCAGCTTTGTGTCCATGACCTGATCAACCGACAGGCCAGCGAGACGCCGGATGCCACCGCGGTGAGGGATGCTGGTGGCAGCATCTCGTACTCAGATTTACGGTCACGCAGCCATCGGCTCGCCCGCCGATTGGTTGAGGCGGGTGTCGCATCTAACGTGGCGGTGATCCTCAGCCTCGGGCGTAGCGTCGACCTCATCGTCAGTACTCTTGCGGTGCTGCAGTCGGGCGGCACGTTTGTGTTGATCAGTCCGGACACGCCGGATGCCCGTCGTACCCTGATAGAGCAGGATTGTCAGGCGAAGGTAATCATTCACAACCGCGCCGAGCCGGTACACTCGGGCTGCGCGCACGAAATCGATCTGGGTTGCCCTCAAGTTCGCGCGGGCTTGCTGGCGGGCGATGACCCGACGGTTCCACTTGACTGTTCGGTACAGCCGACGCACCGGTGCTACATCAGTTATACCTCGGGATCTACGGGCGTACCGAAGGGCGTGGCGGTATCGCATCGGGCATTGATCGGGTATCTCAGTTACGCCCTGCATACGTACTATCAGGAGCAACTGGACGGGGCGTTGGTGGTGACCGCGCCTGCGTTCGATATCTCCTTCCCGAGCCTGTTCCTACCGCTCATGGCCGGTGGCACGGTGAGATTCGTCGCTGACCAGGATCCGATTGGCGAGGCGGCGAGAATTTTGTCGGATTGCCAATCGCAGTATCTGCTCAGAATGACGCCGACGCACGCGGGCGCATTGTTGCCAATCGTGCGCCCTCGCCAGCGTGCTCGTCATGTGTTTGTGATTGGGGGCGAGGCACTGTCGCAACAACTTGCAAACCAACTGGAGCGGTGCTTCTCAGCTAGCACAGTGTTTAATCATTACGGCCCAACCGAGGCGGTCATTGGTTGCACCTTACACCAGCTGGAGGCCTCTACCCCGCGCATTGGCCCCACGGTCCCCATTGGACGCCCTATGGCCAACATGCGCGCGTACGTGGTCAATCAGCGCGGGCGCCAGGTGCCGCCCGGGGCGATCGGAGAGATGTGTGTTAGCGGGGACAGCCTGGCGCAGGGATACGTTGGACACAAGACACTGACAGCAGAAAGATTCGGCCCGCTCGAGGGCATTGATGAACCGCAGGTTTACCGCACCGGGGATCTGGTCAGGCTGAATGCTCATGACCAACTGGAGTTTGTTCGCCGGGTGGACGATCAGCTTAAGATTCGAGGGTTTCGAATTGAACCCGGAGAAGTTGTTGGCGCAATCCGCGGGTGTGACGGCGTTGCCGACGCATTTGTCGCAGCCGATGGCGATCGCCTGGTCGCCTACGTGGTGACCGATGAACACGCAACGCGCGCCGGGCTTGGCACGGTGGAACTTAGCCGGGCGCTGAGTCGGCATTTACCCGACTACATGGTGCCATCGCTGTTTGTGCTGCTCGACGCGCTGCCGATGACGGCAAACGGAAAGGTCGATCCGGCCGCCTTGCCTGTGCCGTCACCAGAACGTGCGAATACCTATGTTGCACCTGCTAGCGATACCGAGCAGATGCTGTGTGAGGTCTGGCAGGAGGTATTGCAGGTGCAGCGCGTGGGTGTCACGGACGACTTCTTCGAAATGGGTGGGCACTCGCTGTTGGCCACACGCGTCGTCACCGCGGTGGCGGACAGGCGGGGCCAAGCGTTACCCGTGCGGTCAGTATTCGAGTACCGCACCGTTCGCTTGCTGGCGCGGTGGATGGATAACCACAGCAGCGGAATCGGCGGTATTGCGAAAGCCGCGAGCAACGTCGACTTGCCGCTGTCCTTCGCCCAGCAACGACTTTGGTTTATCGATCAGTTGCATGGTGGTAGTCCTCACTACAACCAAACTCGCGCACTGCGTTTGCGCGGCAAGCTTGATCAGGAGGCGCTGCACAGTGCGCTGAGTGCGCTCATCGCACGCCACGAGATTCTGCGTACCACCTACCTCAACCGTGACGGTCATGACGTGCAGATCGTGCGCCCAGCAGGCCCCTGCAAACTTCAGATAGTGGATTGCAATGATGATGTCAATGAACGCGAAGCCCTGCTGACCTGGATTCATCGGGAGCAGGGCACCGCGTTTGACCTCTCACGCGACACCATGCTGCGGGCTGCGCTGATACCGCTGGCGCCCAAGGACAACGTGCTGGTGATTACGGTACACCACATTGCCTCGGACGGTTGGTCTACCGGGATTCTGGTCAGGGAGTTTATGCAAATGTACGGGCAGTTCGCCGCCGGGGAGCCCGCCTCGTTGCCTGCGCTGGCGGTACAGTATGCGGATTATGCTTGCTGGCAGAGGGACTCCTCAGCGGAGGGCGAACTCAATCGGCAGCTAGCCTTCTGGAGTGAACGCTTGGAGGGGGCGCCGCGGGTTCACAGCTTGCCACTGGATCGTCCGCGTCCCCGAAACCCAAGCTACTCGGCCGGCCTGTATACCACCCGGATATCAAGGCAAACACTTGAACAACTAACCGCGCTTGCGAATGAAGAAAGGGCCACACTGTTCATGCTGCTGCAGGCAGCGCTGGCGGTGGTATTGGCCCGCCACAGTGGCGCGGAAGATGTCGTGGTCGGCACGCCCATTGCCGGGCGAGTGCATCCGGATGTTGAAGGGCTGGTGGGGCACTTTCTGAATAACCTGGTGTTCCGCACACAGGTATCGACAGGACTCACGTTCCGCAGCTTACTGGGGAACGTAAGAGAGTATGCGCTGGCGGCTTACTCTAACCAAACCGTGCCCTTCGAGCAGATTGTCGATGCGCTGGGTTACGACCGCGAGCTGGGTACCAGTGCGTTGTTTCAGATCAAGTTCGTGCTGCAGAACTACGATCGCCCTGCGCTTCATTTGCCTGGGCTTGACGTATCGGCTGTGCAAACGGATGACCATCTTGTTCACTTTGATCTTGATCTCACCGCTACCGAACATTCCGATGGGCTCGGGTTGCAGTGGACCTTCAGGCAGGATCTGTTCGATTCGACCTCGATCCAGCACATGGCGGCAAGCATGACCCGCCTGCTCGAGGCGGTCGTTCAGCACCCGGATGGTGAGGTGGGCCGGTATGCGTTGCTAAGGCCTGATGCCGAAGCAGCGCTTTGCGAGCTGGGTGCGCCGCCGCCAGCTCCTGCGTACGAGTACGCAAGCGTGGTTGCCAGCATCGAAGCGCAAACACACCACACGCCCGATGCCGTTGCGCTTCGATGCAAAGGTGTCAGCCTGACTTACGCCGAGATGAATCGCCGGGCGAATCGGTTTGCCGACTATCTAATCGAGCAGGGGACCGAGCCAGGTGAGGTGGTGGCCGTACTGTGCCCGCGGTCGATCGAGTTACTCGTGGCCATGCTGGCCGTAATGAAGGCGGGTGCGGCGTATCTGCCAATGGATCCGTCCGCCGGCGTCGAGCGTATCGCTTACATGCTCCAGGACGCACAAGCCGGCCTGGTGCTGGTACACCAAGATCTGCTCGATAGCCTGCCTGTCTCCGGCGTGGATTTCTTCGTGCTGGATGCATCTGTGACGGAGAAGGGTTGGCTGTGCGAATACGACCATCATGATCGGGCGATCTCACCCGAGAACTCTCTCGCGTACGTGATCTACACGTCCGGTTCGAGCGGGCAGGCTAAGGGCGTTGAGGTGAGCCACCTGGCACTCATGACTTATTGCGATTACGCCCGGCGCAGCTACTACGGCTCGCAGATGAGCGGGTCGCTGGTCGTCAGTTCTGCGGCGGTCGATCTCACGGTGCCGGCATTGTACGTCCCGCTGATGTGCGGGGATACCGTCGACATCCTCCCCGGCGCCGCCGATCTCGACGAGGTTGTCAGCGCGTTGCTGGCGCGGCAGGACGGCGTGCTGGTGCGCCTTACGCCCACCCATGTTCGCGCCGTGCTCAATATCAATGCGAGCGCACGCAGTCTGGCACCATTGGTATTTGTCATTGGTGGGGAAGTGTTATCAGCAGAGCTTGCTGGTGAGCTGCAGCAGCAGTTTCCGAACAGCAAACTCTACAATCACTACGGGCCGACGGAAGCCGTGGTGGGCTGTGCGATGTTTGCGTACCCCCAAAGCGAAGGGCGCCGCGGCACATTGCCCATCGGCCGGCCGATGGAAGGCGCTCAGCTTTATGTGGTGGATGCGCACGGTGCGCTCGCACCGCGAGGCGCCCCTGGCGAACTGTACATAGGTGGCCCCGGCTTGGCGCGTGGGTACAGGGGCGTGCCGGAGAACGATTCAGGCCGTTTCCAGGCGGATCCCTTTCGCCAGGGCCATCGCGTCTACCGCTCCGGCGATCTGGTGCGCTGGGGCACGGACGGGAATCTCCAGTTTCTCGGTCGGCAGGACGAGCAGATAAAAATACATGGCCATCGGGTAGAGCCGGCGGAAATCGAGCAAGTGCTGTGCGCCGTCGGCGGCGTTGCCGAGGCGGTGGTGATGACCCGCAACGACCACGATGACACTCAACTGGTTGCCTACCTGGTGCCGGATCAAGAGGTAGATGCTGAATCGTTGTCCTCATCCGTCCGACAGGAGGCATTCGCAAAGTTGCCCCCGCATATGCGTCCGCATGCGATCTGTGTCCTTGAAAGACTACCGCTGACGGCGGGTAACAAAGTTGATCGACAGGCCCTTCCGGCGCCAGATGCACCGGGCGAAAGAGCACTTGTGCCGGCGAGTACTGAACTGGAGCGGCGTTTAGTTGAGTTGTGGGGTGCGTTGTTGCGGGTAGAGGAGATCGGCATCACCGACGACTTTTTTGAACTAGGCGGGCATTCTCTGCTAGCGACAAGAATGATCGCTGAAGTCCGCCGGGTACTGTCGGTGGAGCTGCCACTAAAAGTCATTTTCGAACTTCGAACGATCCAGCAGATTGCAGCGCACTGTGAAAGTTATCGGTCCATCAGTGCGTTGAAAGACACGATGGAGACGGCCGATGTGACAGAGGAAGGATGGCTATGACGGTCGCTGAACTGGTCGGTGGCCTTGCCGCCAATGGTGTGTACCTGTTTAGTGAGGCGGGCAAGTTGGGGTATCGCCTGAGTGGTGGCGAGTTCACCGAGGCCGCGAAGACGCAGATTCGCGCCCGGCGTGCTGAGATTATCGAGTATCTCGAATCCCTTCAGCTCGCTCAGAAAACCGTGTTGCCCCCGATCGAGCCGCAGCTGCGGCGCGAGGAATCGCCGCTTTCGTACTCGCAACTACGTTTGTGGTTTATCGACCAGTTGGAGGGGCAGAGCGGCCACTACAACATGTCGCAACTGATCGAGTTGCGCGAGGCATTCGACGTAGAAGCGTTCCGTGCGGCACTTGGTGAAATTCTGATGCGCCACGAAGTGCTGCGAACCGTGTATCGGGCGGTTGGCGGTGAACCTCGTCAGGTATTGCTCTCGCCGGATGAGCCTGATTTTGAGTATGTCGACTTCAGTAATCTTCGCGAGGTCGTCGCAGTGGACCGGATGCGAACGCTGGTTGAGGAAGAGGCGCACCGCCCGTTTGACCTTGCTCAGGATCAGATGCTGCGTGCTAAGGTCGTTAAATTGGCGCAAGCACACTATGTTGTCGCCTGCACCATGCATCATATCGCCTCGGACGGCTGGTCGCTTGGCGTGCTCAAGAGTGAGTTCGCAGCACTTTACCAGGCCTATCGGGAGGGGGCGCCCAGCCCGTTGGCGCCGTTGGACATTCAGTATTCGGACTATGCTGTCTGGCAGCACGAGACCCTGAGAGGGGAGTACTTTGAGAGTCAGTTAGCTTATTGGGACGGCAAGCTGGCCGGGATTCCACAGCTCCACTCGCTGCCACTGGACAATCTCAGACCGGCGACCCAGCGATTTGAAGGCGCGGGTTTTAAGAGCCAACTTCCGGAGGCATTGAGCAAACAGTTACACCAGGTCTGCCAGGACTTGGGGGCGACACTCTTCATGGGTGTGCATGCGGCTTTTGTGGCCTTACTTTCACGATATGGTCAGGCTGGCGATGTGGTGGTGGGTACACCGGTTGCCAATCGTTCGCAATCAGAGCTGAACCCGTTAATCGGCTTCTTTGTAAATACCCTGGTGCTGCGGGCAAGCCTCAACGACGACCCCACCTTCACGCAGCTTCTGGTGCAGTGCCGGAATACGGCGCTGGAGGCGTACGCCCACCAAGTGGTTCCGTTCGAGCGACTGGTGGAGCGGTTAGCCCCTGCACGCGAACTCAGTCACGCGCCGCTGTTTCAAATTATGCTGTCATTGAACAACGCTGACAGCAGTGAGTTCGCAAGCGTGCCGGGTCAGGCGGTCCGACTGGGACATGATCGACGCCGGTTAGTGTCCAAGTTCGACCTGACACTGAACGTGACCGAAGACCCGCATGGGTTGGTGTTGAACTGGACTTACAACAAAGAACTCTTCACTGCGCAGACAGTAGAGCGCCTCGCCAGCATGTTCGAGCGATTACTGGACTGCCTGCTGAGCAACCCGAACACCAGGATCAGCGCGGCGCAAATGCTCACCACCCAGGAGCAGGCCCAAATTCAACGTTGGAACTCTACAGACACCACTTTCCCGACTGAGCGATGCATTCATGAGTTAGTGGTGCAAATGGCGCAACAAGCACCCGGCGCCATCGCGGCCGTGTGCGATGACGGTGAACTGAGCTACGAACAGCTCTCACGCAGGTCCGCCGATCTGGTCGATGGTTTGCACCACGCGGGCGTTGGACCCGGCCGCGTTGTGGGGCTGTGTTTGAATCGTTCCAGCGATTTGCTCATTGCACTGTTGGCCATTTTGCGATCCGGCGCTGCTTACTGCCCAATCGACCCGGATTGGCCCGCATCGCGTACGCGCTTTGTGCTGGACGACGCCGATGTGGTGCTAACGCTAACCGATCGCACGCAGCTCAAAAAACTTCGGGCGCTGGGTGTGGAAGCAAAAGTGGTCGACGATCCAACTTGGTGGCGTGATCTGCCGGCGCAGAACTCCTCGAAGGCACCGCCGAAAGCGACGCTGTGCGACATCGCCTATGTGATCTACACCTCGGGCAGCACTGGACGGCCAAAAGGGGTCAAGGTTACCCATATGGCCGCACTGAATCTCAGCTTTTCTCTGGCGCAGATTCTTGCCCAGCAGGGGCTCTCGGGCCACTACCGATGGGCTTGGAATGCGCCCATCACGTTCGACTCATCGGTGAAGGCCTTTACCCAACTATGTTTCGGCGTACAGTTGCATATGTTGAGCGAAGGTTTGCGGCGTGACCCTGCCCGGTTGGTGCAGTATTTGTATGAGCGCCATATCGATCTGCTCGACTGCACGCCTTCGGTACTTGAGCTGCTTCTTGAGGAAGCCGGGGCCTGTTCCACTGCATTGCCCAATCTCATTATCGGCGGAGAGGCGATTGATCCCACTTTGTGGTCTGGCATCGTGGCGCATTGCGGGCAGAGTGACCGTTTTGCACTCAATATGTATGGACCAACCGAATGTACGGTGAACGCGACCTGGGCACAGGTCATCGGTGAGGTGCCGAGTATTGGTGGGCCGCTGCCGAATGTCAGTATCCGCATAGTCGACCCGGTTGGTAACCAAGTGCCATTAGGCACGCCCGGAGAAATTCTGATTGGAGGCATGGGAGTATCTCGTGGCTACGTCAACCGGCCAGAGCTGAATGCCCGCTGTTTCATTGAGGAAGAGGGCACCGGAGCGCGTTGGTATCGAACCGGTGATATCGGCCGCTGGCTTGGCACGGGTGAGATCGCCTTTCTCGGCCGTCATGACAGCCAGGTGAAGGTGAACGGGGTGCGGATAGAGTGCGCGGAGATCGAACATCATCTGCACCGCCTTGCAACGGTAAAACATGCGCTGGTGGTTGCCAATGGCGCGCCGAGACGGCTGATTGCCTACGTGGTGAGCACTGGCGGACTTGCCGACGAGGCGCAGACTGAGCAATGGCGGGCTGCGTTGGGCGCTCATTTACCGGACTACATGGTCCCCGGCGCCATTGTGCCGCTGGAGGCGTTTCCGCTTACCGCCAATGGCAAAGTGGATACATCAGCGCTTCCAGCGCCGCAAGCGAGCCCTTCATCGCAGTACTGCGCACCGGTCACAGAGCTTGAGAGAAAGCTGTGCCGGGTCTGGGAGGCGGCACTCGGGATTGAGCCGGTGAGTACGACGGCGAACTTCTTCACGTTGGGCGGACATTCGTTGATGGCGACACGGGTGGCCAGTGGCATTGGGCGCTTTCTAGGTAAGGAAGTACCTGTACGCGCATTATTTGAATACAAGACAGTACGGGCGTTGGCGCGGCACCTTGAGAGTGAGCAGCTGACACAACAGGCCTCGATTCCTGTGGCGCCAGCGCAAGCACAGCCGGTGCTTTCGTTTGCGCAGGAAAGACTGTGGTTTCTGGACCGCCTGGGAGGGGGGAGTAGTCAATACAACATACCGCTACATGTGGTACTTACGGAGGCTGTTAACCCGGACGCACTGCAATGGGCGCTCGAGCAAGTGGTGCAGCGTCACAGCATATTGCGCACTACCTATCACAGTAGCGAAGGCCGTGGTTATCAACGCGTAAACGAGGTGCTCAGGCTGCGCATCGCGCGTCACGATCTAAGTGCCCAAGCCGATGGCGCGGCCAGCGAGCAGGCGCGCCGCATTGTAGAGCGCGATGCGCGACTGCCGTTTGACCTGTCCCGTGACCTGATGCTCCGAGCGCACTACATTGCGCTGCCGCGGGCGCGGAGTCTCATCGTGTTTAATATCCACCACATCGCAACAGATGGCTGGTCGATGGACGTGCTGCGCAAAGAGTTCGAGCAACTGTATCATTCCTACCAACGAGGTGAGCGTCGTTCCTCGCTACCTGCATTACCCATTCAGTATGTGGACTACGCGGCGTGGCAGCGCAGCCATTGGGAGGCCGAAGCCGACTCCGTTGGTCGTGCGTACTGGCGCAAGACGCTGGCAGACATGCCGCAGGTACATGGCTTACCCCTTGATCACCCGAGGCCCCCACGGAAGACTTTCAATGGGGCGATCTACAGGGCTGACATTTCGCACGCGTCGCTGGCCCAGATTAGGCGTATCTGCGCCGAGCACGATGTCACGATGTATACCCTTCTATTGGCCGTGTTTTCTGCCTTGCTGTCGAGGTACAGCAATGACACGGACGTGGTGATTGGCACGCCCTCAGTTAACAGACCGCATCCGGACGTACAATCACTGATTGGCTTTTTTGTAAACACATTGGTGCTGCGAGTGGATCTGGATGGGGATCCGGACTTCGTCGCACTGCTACGACGCTGCCGCGAGACGATGGTAGGTGCGTTTGCGCACCAGGATACGCCGTTTGAGTATCTTGTCGAGATGCTCCAGCCAGAACGGGCGCTTAACTACACGCCTCTGGTACAGATCATGTTGGTGCTCAATCAATCGCGCCGAACGGACAAACGTGCAGTGTCGGCACCGGCGAAGGAGGCGCTTGGAATCACCGATGATGTGATCGCCAAGTTTGACCTGACCTTGAACGTGACAGAGGCCGCCGATGCGCTTCAGTGCACGTGGCAATACAACACCGACATCTTTGAGGCACACAGCGTCGTCGGTATGGCTGAGAGTTTCCTCAGACTGTTGGATGCAATGCTGGAGGCGCCCGACGAGCGCGTGACGCAGTTGCCGGTGTTGTCGCCTGATGACCAAATTCGGATCGACTCGTGGAATGCGACAGAACAGCAGCTTCCAGATACCTGGCCGCATCAGCGGTTTGAACAGCAGGCGCAGTTGATCGCAAATTCAGTGGCGATTCGGTTTGAGCATGAGCGCTATACCTACGCGCAGCTTGAACAGCGTGCCAATCAGTTGGCGCGGTACCTGATGACCAACAACGTTGGGGTGGGGTCACTGGTCGGGATCTACATGGATCGTTCGGCCGAGATGGTGATGGCACTGCTGGGTGTTATCAAGTGCGGTGCGGCATACGTCCCCATTGATCCATCCTTTCCGGATGATCGCGCGCGCTACATGGTTGAGGATTCACGGCTTAAGTTGATCCTCTGCCAACCAGCACTGCAGGAGGCGGCTGGCGCATTCGGGCGACCTGTGCTTGCGCTGGGCGAGGCCCTGGGGCGCGAGGCGTTACACGCGCACGCGGACACGCCAGTGAGCGATGCGCAGATCAGCACTGACAGTCCAATGGCGGTCATCTACACATCGGGGACGACGGGGCGCCCGAAGGGGGTGATGGTTACACATGGCGGTGTTAGCAACTTCAATCTGGCATTCGATGCGCAATTGAAGACGCTCAATGTCGAGGTGCTGTCCGACTGGCTTGCCAGCGCATCGTTGAGTTTCGATTTGTCGATCAAGTACTTGCTTGCGCTTAGTCGCGGGGCCACGTTGCACATACTGAACCGCTTTGATGCGGGTGACCCGGCCGTCATTGTGCGGATCTTAAAATCGCGTGGTATTCGGATATTCAACGCCTCGCCGATGTTGGTGGATGCCGTGCTTGATGTCGCCGAGGCAGAGGGCTTCGGGGGCTTTGGCGTCATCGTCGGTGGCGACGACGTATCACCGCGTCTGTGGAAGCGGCTGGCAGGGCTTGGTGATCGGCACGGGCCCCGGGCCATCAATGCGTACGGACCTACCGAAACCACCATCAATTCCACATTTGCCCTTATCACCGCAGAGACGACGGTGAATATCGGCCGCCCGGTGTGCAACACAGTGCTTCAGGTACTCAATCCGGGAGGCGTCGCCCAGCCGATTGGTGCCTATGGCGAGTTGTACATTGGTGGTGCGGGCGTTGCCGCAGGGTATGTGCATAATGCTGAGCTAACCGACGAACGGTTTGCTTACAGTCGCGCACGGCAGGCGTTGCGTACTTATCGTACTGGCGACCGGGTGCGATGGCGGACGGATGGCGTTGTGGAGTTCGCAGGGCGTGTTGACGGGCAGGTGAAGCTGCGCGGCATCCGGATCGAGCCTGCCGAGGTCGAAGCCGTGTTGCTCGACATTGACGGGATCAAACATGCAGTCGTCGTCCTTCGCAACGATGATAGTTCGCACTACCTGGTCGCCTATCTGGTCGTGGATCCCTCTGTATTTGCCGAGTCCGAGGATGCGATCGAACAAGGGCGCCGCGTACTGGAACGACGGGTGCCCGCCTATATGGTGCCCACGGCGTTTGTGTGTCTTACAGATCTGCCTCTCAGCGCACGCGGCAAGATCAATCGGCAGGCACTGCCCGCACCGCAGTTGCAGGCGCAGAATGTGGTGCCGCCGGCAACGCCCACCGAAGCGCTGCTGGTGGAAGCGTGGTGTGCGCTGCTGCGTCAGGAGCAGATAAGCACGAGCGCCAATTTCTTCCAAGTGGGAGGACATTCGCTGCTGGCTACCAGACTTACCGCACGTATCCGAGAACGCGCGAGGATCGAGTTGCCGCTTCGTGCGGTGTTTGAGCACCCCAGGCTCTCGGATCTGGCTGCGGTGATTGACGAGTTAGTCGCTCAACGAGCGGTGCTGGGGGCGAGTGATGAGGACGCTGCCGGGGCGTCTCCAGGTGATCCGGATCAGGACAGGGAGCGACTGGTACTTTGAGCGCCGTGCAGGACATCTTGAGTCTGTGCGCCAGCGAAGGGATTCGCCTCGCGGTGCAGGGAGAAAATTTGTCGGTTGATGCGCAGGGCGGAGCATTGACGGACAGTACGGTGCGGCTACTTAAGGCAAACAAGCCGGCACTGGTTGCCTATATTCGTGAACATGCCGAGGTCTATGCGCATAGCGAAGGGATCGCGCGCCTTGACGCTGATACCCGTCGGGCACCGCTGCCGATGTCATTTGCGCAACAACGCATGTGGTTTATCCAGCAACTGGATGTGAGCAGTTGCCAGTACAATATGCCAGCGCTGGTCTCCATTGAAGACGTTTTTCGGCACGAGGCGTTTCAGCAGGCACTGGACGCACTTGTGCAGCGGCACGAAATACTACGCACTATCTATCGTGAGGTTGATGGGCAAGCCTGCCAGATAGTGCTTCCCGCGCGCCCGGTGCCGTTGCCGATACATGATCTGTCAGCGCTTGCTTCGGATGAACGTGTAGTCCGTGTCCGCGACCTGATCACTCAGGATATCGCCACCCCGTTCGATCTTGCGCAAGACCTCATGCTCCGGGCGCAACTGATCAAGCTTGCCGATGAAAAACATCTGCTCGCCTGCAACCTCCACCATATCGCGAGTGATGGGTGGTCCATGGGGGTGCTGCGGCGCGAAGTCATTCGTCTTTATCGCGCGTTTTGTAGCGGACAGGGCAGCCCACTCCCACCGCTTCGGGTGCAGTATGTTGACTTTTCTCAGTGGCAGCGCCAGCGCATCGCGGGGCCGGAGGGAGAACGGCAGCTGAGTTACTGGCTGAAACAGTTGAAGGGATTGCCGCCGTTGCACGGGCTGCCCCTGGACAAACCCAGGCCGCCGGTGCAAACGCACCACGGCAAGGTGATTAGGCGCCAGGTGCGTCCCGAGGTTCATCGTCTGCTGCGAGCGCTTTGTCAGCGGCATGGGGCAACGATGTTCATGGGTCTGTTTGCTGCCTTGTCGAGCTTTATCGGGCGCATGAGCGGACAGCATGAGGTGGTGATTGGCACGCCAATCGCCAACCGTGATCTGAATGATCTCGCACCATTGTTGGGTCTGTTCGTCAACACACTGGTGTTGCGTACGGATCTGCGCAAGGCAAACACCTTTGAACAGTTGCTGGCGCGGTGTAAGGAAACCGCCCTGGATGCCTACTCACACCAGCATTTGCCGTTTGAGGTGTTGGTGGAGAAGCTGCAGCCGAACCGAAGTCTCAGCCATTCGCCCCTGTTCCAGATTCTGTTGTCGGCCGAACAACGCGATGGGAATAATCAGATAGAACCGGCTGCCAGCGACGCCGGGGCGAACGTTCAAGTGCCCAAGAGCGTCAAGTTTGAACTCGCCATTCATGCACGCGACACCACAGCAGGCCTGAGTATCAGCTGGACCTACAACACGGATATTTTCTCTACGGAATCCATCACCCAAATGGCGAGGGGATTCGACAGCCTGCTGGCGGCGCTGGTGTCGGCCCCGGATGCGCCTCTGGGGAGCCTGGATGCGCTGGGAGCGTTGGGACGATTGCATCTGGCCCAAACCAACGATACGGCGACGGCGTATCCCGTTGATGGGACCATTCATGAGTTATTTAGTGAGTGTGCCGTGCGGTGTCCGGAGGCCGCTGCTGTGTCCTACGCCGGCACCGCGCTGACTTATCGCGAACTGGATCGACGATCGAATCAACTGGCGAACTATCTACTTGAGAACGGCATAGGTGAGGGCAGTCGGGTCGCCTTGTACATGGATCCCTCGGCAGACTTTGTGACGGCGATGCTTGGGGTGTTGAAGGTCGGTGCCGTGTATGTGGCGGTGGACCCTCTGTTCCCGTTACTAAGATTGCGTTTAGTCCTTGGCGATGCAGATGTGTCGTGTGTCCTTTCAGACCACCAGGCGCAGGAGCTGTCCGGTGACATTGCGCAGATAACTTTGGCGAATGCTTGTCGGGATCAAGTTGAATCCAGGCCTGCGAGAGCGTTCCGCGTCGCGGATACGACGGCAACGGTGATCTATACTTCCGGTTCGACAGGCACGCCCAAGGGCGTCGAGGTGACTCATCGTGGCATTGTACGGTTAGCACGAGAGACGAACTACATTCGTCTGCATCCGGGTCGGGTAGTCGGGCAAGGGGCGTCGATGAGTTTCGACGCCGCCACCTTCGAGATTTGGGCGACGCTGTTGAATGGCGCACATTTGTGCGGAATCCCACGAGACACATTGCTGTCTGGTATGGCCCTGAAGCAGTTTTTGATCGCCCACGATGTGAGTGATCTGTTTCTGACGACGGCGTTGTTCAACGCGCTGTCCGCAGACCGTCCCGATTGCCTCGAAACGCTGCAGACAGTTATCTTCGGCGGCGAAGAAGCCTCTCGCGAGAGCGTCGAACGGGTGGTGCGTCGCGGGAAACCGGCAAGGCTGATCAACGCTTACGGTCCGACTGAGAACGCGACCTTCAGTACCTGGAGTGAGATTACCGCGATAACCTTATCGGCGCGACACGCGGTGCCGATTGGGTTTCCGGTTTCCAACACTCAATGCCATGTGTTGTCGGATACGGGAGAGGAGGTGCCACTAGGTGGCGTCGGGGAACTGCATGTTGGTGGCGATGGTTTGGCACGCGGTTACCTGAACCGCCCGCGGCTGACCGCTGAGCGGTTTATTGAACATCCTCGTTTGGGCCGATTGTATCGAACGGGCGACTGGGTGCGCTGGTTGGTGTCGGGCGGCCTGGAGTTTATCGGCCGGCAGG
>CBDUQI010000132.1:0-16322 GCA_965369325.1 uncultured Gammaproteobacteria bacterium | reverse complement strand
TCGATGTGGACTGGACGCGTCAGCGACTGTACGTCTCCAATGAAGATTCCGATGAGGCCACCATCGTCGACCTGAAAACCGGCAAGGTACTCGCCACCGTCGACGTTGGCCGCGAACCTGAAGGTGTTCGGGTAAGCCCGGACGGCACGTTGGCTTACGTCACTGGTGAGACCGATCATGATGTTACGGCCATCGATGCGCTATCAGGTGAGGTGCTGAACAAGGTCGTCGTCGGCCTGCGACCGCGGGACGTGATTTTTGCCGCCGACGGCGAACGTGCCTACGCGACGGCAGAAATCAGCGGTACTGTGGCGGTGATCGACGTTGCCTCCACCACGCTGATCAAGAAAATCAAACTCGGCGAGGCAGACCGCCCGATGGGCATGGCCTTCTCGCCTGACCAACAACTGCTGTACGTCGCCAACGGGCGGGGGAAAACTGTCTCGCGCATCGACCTGGCCAGCGCGCAGATTACCGGCACGGTGGAGGTGGGCCCGCGGCCCTGGGGCATCGCGATCAGCGCGGACGGTAGCAAGCTGTATACCGCGAACGGCCCATCAGATGATGTCACCGTCATCGATGCCGCCAGCATGAGCGTGCTGGGTAGGATTACAGCGGGCGATTCGCCGTGGGGTGTGGTGGTCGGGCGAGCGCCTTAACCCCCCCCGGCCGTCGCGATCCTAGCAGCCGGCCTGATCCGGCTGCGGGTGCTCGAACATATCCGACTCGTCCTCGCCCTCGCGCGGCTTCAGGCAAGCAAAGTCCTTCTCTACCAGGATACTCAGCAGCGACGGCTCGCCGAGGGCTTGTTCGGCACGGATGGAGACCATGCTCTCATCCGCAACCCAGCGGGCGATCTGCGCCGCCGGCACCCGCACCGCAATGCCGCGCGCATCCAGGGTGGCGCGCGGCGTGTCCGTGGTGGGATCGGCGCGCAGCGCATACGACAACGTCGCACCCGCACCAAAATCAATCGCATCAGCCACCACGCCACGCTCGTCAATTTCCGCCAGCTCACTGCGCGTCAGCCGCAGGCGAATCGAGTTACCTTTTATCCTGAGCTTCACTGGGTGTAGCCTCCTTCTGTGTGCGATGGCTGTGCCTGCCAGGGCTGATCCACGCAATCGGCACCAGCATAAATATTGAAGCGTCCGTCGCGCAAAAAACCCACCAGACACACGCCAAACTCACGGGCCTGCTCAACCGCCAGGCTGGACGGCGCACCCACCGCGGCCACCATCGGCGCTCCGGCCATCACCGCCTTTTGCATCAGCTCAAAGCTGGCCCGGCCGCTGACCAGCACGCCGTGCCCGGCCAACGGCAACTCCTCGGCTGCCAGCGCTGCGCCTATTAGTTTGTCCAGCGCGTTGTGGCGGCCCACATCCTCACGCACCGCCAGAATCTCTCCGCTAGCATCAAATTTGGCCGACGCGTGGATGCCACCGGTCGTGCCGAATGCGGCCTGATGTTTGAGCAACTTCTGCGGCAGACCAATCAGCGCAGTAGGTGCGATGCGCAAGCGGCTTCGATCAATGGTGTACCGGGTTTGCACGCGCAGGGCCTCCAGCGAGGTTTTGCCGCACACGCCACAACTGCTGCTGGTATAAAAGTGCCGCTCGAGGCGATCCAGATCTGATCCGACGCCACTGGCCAGCACCACCTTAACGACATTGCGCAACCCCATTGCGCCGACGGGCGGGCCGCAGTGCTCCACGCGTAACACGTGCCCAGGCTCACGAATAATGCCCTCGGTGAACAGAAAGCCAACCGCCAGCTCCAGATCGTTGCCCGGTGTTCGCATGGTGATGGAGATGCTGCGCTGGCGACGCACCGCCTCGCCGGCATCGTCGCGAGTCTCGTAGTCCAGGCGGATCTCCAGCGGCTCCTCGATGGCGACGCCATCGGCGTCATCGCAGCGAACGCCGCTGCGCACCCGGGTCACGCCGAAACGCATGCTGCTCACGCCGGACACCGGGCGTCCTTCCAGTTTATCGCTCAATCGTGCTGCCATCAGATCATTGGTTCCCGGCCGGTGAGGCCAAAGGCGGCTAAAAGAATCAGAAACGGCCGCGCCGACTGCCCCGTAGAGACACCGGGCGTTCGCGCCGCCTGATCCGCGAGTGTAGAACCGCCGGGCCGGAAAGCCAATCGGCAGACAGTGCAAGTTGACGCGACGCACCATAATATCCCGCGCTTGCGTCACAGCGAACGCGATGTCGGGTGTTGGAGTTCGGGCGCGGAAACTGCCAGCATGGCCACATGGATGCCTTCAATTGTGCTGGCCATTACACCGGTTCCACGGGCCGCTGGGCCGTCTGCTGCGCCCGCCTGGCCGTCGTGGCCCTGGCCGCCATTGCGTTGAACGGATGCGAAGGCGCACCCGACTGCGTGGCGGCGCAGGTGACCCAGGTCAGTGACGGCGTCTGGGTGCGCGGGGGCCACAACGGCATTATCTATCAGGATGAGAATCTCGCGAATATTGGCTTTGTGGTGGGCGAGCAGTGCGTAGCCGTGATCGACACCGGCGGCAGCAAAGCCGAAGGCGAGGCGCTCAACTGCGCAATCCGGCAGATCACCGACACGCCGGTGTGCTTTGTCCTCACCACCCATGTACACCCGGATCACATGCTGGGCAGCCTCGCGTTTGCCGCCCCACTGGAAGGACAACAAGTGGAGTTCATCGGCCATCACAAACTGCCCAGAGCGCTGGCGACACGCGGAGATGTGTACCTGCAGCGAGCCGCGGAGGCGGCGGGCGCCATCCTGGATCCGGACAACATTGTGCTGCCAACGCGCTTGATAAAAGGCGCTGAAACCCTGGACCTTGGCGGACGCCAACTCCAGCTCACCGCCCACACCTCGGCCCATACCGACCATGATCTGAGCGTATTCGACCCGCACACGGGCACGCTCTGGTTATCCGACATGCTGTTCGTCAATCACACGCCGGTCATTGACTCCAGCATCAACGGCTGGATCGCGCAGCTGGAGGCACTTACCAATAAGTCAGTGGCGCACGTTATTCCGGGCCACGGCCCGACAAATCTGTCCTGGCCAGCTGCGGCGGAGCCCAACTTGCGCTATCTTCGGGAACTAAGGCGCGAATTGCGTCAATGGATTGCGGACGGTCGCGACATGGGCGCTGCTCAGGACCAGGTAGGGTATTCGCATGCCCCGGACTGGGAGCTGTTTGATGAGTACCATCGGCGCAATATCGCCACCGCGTTTTTAGAACTCGAGTGGGAGTAGTCCCGCCACCCGGGATCGCCGGGCGCTGGGATGTCTTACACTACAACTCACCCCATCGAATTGGAGCCAGACATGAGCTATGCCCGTATTCGCCACCCGTGGGCTCGCCACGCCACCGCCTTGGTGGCTGTTGCCTTGTTCGCGCAGGCTGGCGCCGCCAGTGCCACCGCGCCCCCAGCCTCGGACGATCTGCTTTGGCATAACGGGCTGCGCACCCACTTTTTTGGCGACCGCGCCATTGAGGAGTCGGATGAGCTGATCGAGCTGCACGCGCCGGTGCGCGCAGACAACGGCGCCATTGTGCCGATCTCCATCACCTCCAAAATCGAGCAGAACGATGAGCGATATGTCAAAACCATCTGGCTGATCGCTGATAAAAATCCCGGGCCACTGGCTGGCAAGTTCAACTTCACTCCGCGCAGCGGCAAAGCTGATCTGGCCCTGCGCATGCGCGTGAACGAGTATATGCCGGTGCGCGCCGTGGCCGAGACCTCTGATGGCAAGCTGTACATGAGTCGCCGCTTCGTCAAAGCCAGTGGCGGCTGCTCCGCTCCGGCCGGCACCGACGCGGATGCGGCCCTGGCACGGCTCGGCAAAATGAAGATTCGCGAGATTGAGCGGGACGAGGAATCCGGCGCGCAGCTGTTGCAGCTGATGGTGAGCCACCCTAACTTCAACGGCATGCAAATGGACCAGATGAGCCGCCTGTACACGCCTGCGCACTTCGTCCGCCAGGTATCGGTAAAGTACGCCGGTGAGGAAATTTTCAGCGCCGAGACCAGCTTTGCGATCAGCGAGAACCCGAGCTTCCGCTTCTACTTTGTGCCCGAGGGCGATGGCGAGTTGACCGCCCACGTCACGGACACCAAAGACATGGAGTTTACCCATAGCTACAACTTTGGCCAGCAGGGCGCAGTCGCCAGCCAAGCGGAGGACGCGGAGCAATCTAAGGAAAGCTCCTGAGTCTTAAATCGCGCGCAGCGGCGGTCCTGGCCTGCCTCACGGCCAGCACCGCACTGTGCGCACCGCACGACCCCAGTCTGTATCCTGCCCCAGGCACACTGATCTGGCTGGGCGGCTACCGTCTGCATATCCACTGCCTGGGTGAGGGCTCACCCACCGTATTGTTTGATTCCGGGCTCGGCGGTACCTCGCTCGACTGGGCCCGTGTGCATCCGCAGATTGCCGAGGAAACACGCGCCTGCGTGTATGACCGTGCCGGCTACGGCTGGAGTGACCGTGGCCCATCGCCGCGCAGCAGCCAGTTCATCGCCGGGGAGTTACAGGCGCTGCTGGGCTACGGCTCGATCGCCGGTCCGTACCTGCTGGTGGGGCATTCTTTTGGCGGTTTTAATGTGCGCATGTTTGCCAGCCGTCATCCTGAAAGAGTGGCGGGTATGGTGCTGGTAGACGCCTCGCACGAAGATCAGTTCGACAACTTTGATAGCGCCGGCCTGACCCCGGCCGACCCGGGCGGGCGCAATTTTTTTGTCCGCAACCAGTTTGAGATTCCCGCAGGGTTACCGGCAATACTCAAACCGATGGCACAGACCTTTGCCAACAGTTCGGATTCCATTACCGCGTTGTACGGAGAACTAGCCAATCTGCGCACCAGTGCGCGCCAGGTCAGCCGCGCAGCCCCCCTACCTGACGTTCCCTTAGTGGTGGTCCACCACGACCCCAGTGACGACATCTCCGCCGATCCGCGCAAGGCGCAAAAGGCACGCCTGTGGCAAAGCATGCAAAGCGATCTGGGCACACTCACGCAGCAGTCGCACACCATCATCGCGCAGACACACGATCACCACATACATCTGAGCGAACCGGAAACCGTGATCAGCGCCATTCGTAAGGTGTTAGCGACGGTCCGGGCGAACGCGCACGACTAGCCCGCCACCTTCACTCTCATCGTTGCAGGTCACGCTGTACAGATGCTCATGGCCACTCTTGCCCGTTCTAAATCCACAGCCTCAAAGGCAACATACCTACCGCAGTGAGCACCGCACACCACTGCAACACAAGCACTGCTGCCAAGCCGTGGATCATGCTCATCAAGGGCTTCTCTTGCATTGCCTTGACGCGCATGATCGTTAAAAACATCCCAGCCGGGAGTAAAAGGGTGGTCATCGCAAGCAAACCGCTTGCGAGGGTTAAATCGCCAAGCGCCATGAACGACTGAGCCACGAAAAGAGGCAACGGGGCAAACAGAAACACGACGGCAATGAATGCCGGAGCCTCCGCTCGCCGCAACGCCCGAGCGCGATAACGCACAAGTGATATTAAGCCGGCCACGAACAGCCAGATGAGCCCCGCCAATCCCAGCAATATACTAACCCAATGTGCTGCCAGGTAAGCGGTGGGGACTTTCTCGAACGTCTTGAATCCATCGCTGATCAGGTACTGCCCCCCTTCGCCTCGCAAAAAAACATGGGATGACGTTGCGCGATCATCGGCCGAAAAAAGGCGACCGCCCAACGGACGCAGTTGGCGAGACCTCTTTTGAAAAAACGCCATCGTGAATACATTCTCGTCACCCAAAACATTAATGGCGCCAAACACCGTATCTAGGTATCTAAATGTCTGAAAACGATTCGGGCTCAGGATGTATCGACCACGCCACTGCCCCACGTCAGCATCCGGCTCCTGGGTACGAGGCTGTGGTGCGCCAGCGACGGCAAGTGCGTCGATCAACAGACTGTCAATGAGGCTGTAGTCCGCCGACTCGCTGTCCGTATTGACGCTGTAGGCGAACGCTTTGCGCTCGTGCGGATAAATGCACAGCATGGAGACGAAGCCGACGATGTTTCCGCCATGGCAATAGCCGATCACCCGGTGTCGATCTCGGCGTCCCAGCCCCAAAGCGTAGCCTGCAACAAGGCCGTTGTTGGCGGCTTCGGTACCCCAGGCATGGCCTCGCGAGCGCATTAGGGATTCCTCTATAAAGACCTTGCCATCGAGAACGCCGTCACTCAGAAGGAACTGCGCGAATCGACTCAGATCGCCCGCTGTGGTGGTAAATTGCCCTGCGGGCCTGAGAAAACCTGGCCGCGCCGCGTAGCGCGAGCCGTCATCAACATGCCCCCATGCAAGCGTTGGGTCCGCGTAGTCACCTGCCTGCGTGGTAAACGCGAAAGTGCTGTTGTGCATGGCGAGCGGAACCAGAACGTGTTCGTCCAAGTAGATCTCATAACTATTTCCAGTCACCGATTCGACGAGCAATCCCAGTAGTGCGTAGCCCATGTTGGAATATGAAAATCGTGCACCAGGCCGTGACCGGATCCGCAACAGGCCTTGTGATGTAGGAAATGCATTGACAAGAGGCGTATTCGGACTCGGCCGCTCACTGAATATCTGCCACAAACGGGCATCTTCCAGACCGGAGGTGTGATCCAGCAGGTGTCGCACCGTCGGGCTCGAACGCTCGTCCCAGGGGTTATCGAAAGAGAGAGTTGGTAGATAGCTTGCGATGGGCGCGTCAAGCTCAATCGCGCCTTGCGTAACGAGCCTCAGCACCCCGGTTGCGATCAGGCTTTTGGTTAACGATCCAACATGAAAACGCGTGCCTATCGTGAACTCTGTGCGTGATGGATAATCGCGAAAACCGGCAGCGCCTAGCGTTGATTCGCCATTCTCCCCGACCAATGCCCACGCGACACCGGACAGCCTCTGCGTGGACAGCACTCCCTCAATGCGTCCTTGCAGTTGCGGTTCGCCTGCCAGACAACTCGAATTTAAAACAATCGCTGTCAAGGCGGCGATCATCAGGCTTTTGGGTCGAATCTGGGACATCGAGTGAACATCGCCGCAAATACGTCACCCTAGCACGAGCATTGGATGCGCCGGCGCGCGTCGTAAGCGCCCCATCAAAACGACATATCACGCGACGGTCAGGAGCTTGTTCAATGCGCAGAGCTACTTGCAGGTCAGAGCATCCGCCTCGTCATGGGGTGCCTGGCAACGCAGGTGGTGAGGCGCTGGCGGCGCGCCGGAATTCGATACGCCACAGGGGCACCCAACTTAAGGTTCGGCGTGCCCGCCGCGTGCAACGGTGCCAGCATGAGCCAGCCTGAATTGCCCGCCGTACTCGTCTCATAGGCGCAAATCACCGGCGCCGGACGGATTTGGTTGATGCTGGCCTGGGCACTTAGCAGATAACTGTTTTGAACGCTGTAGGCTTCTCGCTCACGAGCGATACTGTCCTCACAAGACCGCGAGTCGAAGCCGCCGCTGTGATGCTGCAGGTAATGAATTAACTCATGCACGAGCAGACTGCGTGCGAAACTTGTTTCGCTGTACCGCAAACGCTCATCGATGTACACCACATCCTGATCGTTGTACCACCCCACGGCCTTGCATTCACGGCCGCCACACACCTCCTGCACAAAGAATGCGTGGGGGCGATACTGCAGTTGTGGCGGTTGCACCGGCTCGCTGTAGTCGGATAAATGCACTGCCCAGCTGAGTAACACGGGTAGCGCTATCTGAAGATCCATGTCAATGCCCTCGCGCTGCGAAGCCAATGGCATGGATAGTGGTTGTGGCTGGGTGCCGGTTAGCACCGGCACGCGAAACGCTCAGACCCGAATGTGCGGTGATACCCCAAAAAGACCTTTCAAAGACAGTCTTTCATCATTACGGTAAATCAAAAACATCTGAACCAACATCATGCCCTTCGAACTACGCAGCGTAACTTTTCGCTGGATTCCAGGTTAGATTTAGTCAGCCGAATTTCTCGCTGAACCGAATCACAAAAAGGTATTGAACACGCCCATTATTGGCACGCCCACGCCCGCTGGACACGGTTTGTTTCGGATAACGTGAACTGGCCCGTGCTAGGAGATCGGGCGCGACGGAATTTTCGACACCGCCGCCATCAACAGGCAAAGCGCGGCGAGTAGCGCCAGCGCCCAATGCACTGCCGTACGCGCCTGGGTGCGATAAGCGAAATCACGTTTGCGCAACGTACGCTCTACCTGAGCGGGACTGGTAGCGCGCACATAAACCAGACCGGCTTCTGCGGCAAGCTCGCGCAAATGCGATTCGCGCAAGGATGACAGGTGCTCGGTGCCCTCAGCCATGCGCTCGAGTAAGGCGGTGTTGTCCACGCCCTGTACCCCCTCGTTTTCCACACTACCACTGCGTCCCATCGTGTGGGCGTCCAGTTGCTGTACATCAAGGGCCCGCCAGTAGCCCATCAGTTCCCCGTCAGCGTTAAGTTTGGGAATTTGCACGGGCTCATCGCCGCCCACGCCAAGCACCAATCCTCGCGGGCCGCGATAGTCCGTCATTGGCAAACGAAAATCGGCGTGGATAGGCGGTGCTTCATGCCCGTCGGTAATAAATACCAACTGCACTTCCCGCTTCAGCAGCCCAATCATGCGCAAACTGGACAGTATCCCCTTCATCACCTCGCTGCGCTGAGCCCAACCAATACGCCAATCCAACCGTTCCAGTGTCTCGACCAGCACCGAGAAGTGTTCGCACACCTCCACCGGGGTAAACAGCAGCAACACCCGGTGCTCGGTGAACATCGCAAACCCAGCCTCGGAGCCGCAAGGCAAGCGGCTCAGGCTTTCACGCAGGGCATGACGGGTAAACTGCAACCGGCTAACCGGTCGTCCGTCTACCTCCATATCCTGCACATTCATACTCTGGGAAATATCCACCACGAACACGTAGCGATACAAATGTCTTGGCACGTCCATCATGGGATTAGTGTAGGCAAGCCACGCCGCGATCAGCGCTAGCAGCAGCAATACCAACCGTGGGTCCAACCAACGGCTCAAGGCAGCACTTCCTCAACCGGCATCGCGCTGATGGCCTGACTGCTGCGCTCCGGGTTAACTTCCTCATCTGCCTCTTGTGGCGGCAAATCCGGTAGCAGGGCCAGCACCAATTCCAGATTAAAACGCACGTCCCAGCCACCATCACCATCGCGCAACAAATCACGGTAGCTCCGTTTGGCCAACTCCAGCAGCGGAATTGCCAGATCCTCAGCATCCTCCTCGAGCAACACAATCGCCCGTCGCAGATAAATATTGGCTAGATTAAACCCGGCCGCATGCGTCACCGCGCCGGCCTGGCCCACCGCCAGACCGCCATACGCGCGCACCCGCTCATCAAATGGCACATCGCCGGGCTGGCTATAGGCGAACGCCAAACGACCTTCCCGCGATGGATGCCGGGCGGCGGCGGCGAATTCGCCAGCGACCAGCGCGCGGTTGAATTCGGTGGCTTGATGCAGCACCCACCATTGCCAAATCGCCCCTAGCAATGCGACCACCAGCACCCCCCACAATGTGCGTACTACGCCGCGCGAGTGGACCATGACTTCATCTCCAAAAATTGCGCTAGCACCAGCAGCACCATCGCCGGCAGCGCAAACAGATAGCACAGCCAGGCCAGGTCACGGCGCGGCACCAGTTGTTGATAACGAATCGGCAGGCTTTGCAGTTGATTCACATCTTCAATGGCGCTGCGAAGTACCTCCGGGTCTTCCGCGTCGTAGGCCCGATACGGAATGTTCAACTGTTCAAAGAACTCATGCAGCGCCCGGGCTGGCGCCACCTCCTCGCCCACCGCGGAGGCAGTCTCGTCAATCCCTCGGCTCAAGGTGGAACGCAGATAAATCCAGTACAAACTTACCCGATGTCGCTCAAACAGGTTTTCGATCTCCAGTCGCGTCACCAAATCCAGCTTGGCGCCCCCGTCGGAGATCAGCATCACCAGACGAGACCCTGCGAATTCGCGGCCCTCGAAAAAATTCAGCGCACTGATCAGCCCGCCACCGATATCCGTCGAGGCGAGACCACGGCCGACGTTGCCCGCGCTGATGGCTGCCTGGATCATCGACGGGCTGTCCGTGAGCGATAAGATGGGAATCGGGCGGGTGCTGAACATGGTCATGGCATACAGATCGTTGCGCCGGCTGGACACAAACTCCTGCAGCATCCGCCGCGCCACACTGCCCTTTGGTTCGGCCGACCGGCGGGCGCCGGCAGGCAAATTCTGGTTGCGTGTGCCACCAAACGATTCGTCCATGCTGCGGCTACGGTCCAGCAACAATACAATCTGCGCGCCGGAGCCAATCCTCTCCACTTCGAACGCGGGGCGGTGCAGGCCACTGGCGCCCACGATCAACGCGACCAACGCCAGCGCCGCGAGCACGCGCAGCAACCACTCGAACATCTCCGACAAACGGTCGCGCGGCAGCAGCGACAGGCTGGCGTATGCCACCGTGCGCCCACGCCGGGCGAACAGCGGCCACAGTGCCAGCGGCAATGCCAGCAACAACCACGGCTGGGAAAAAGCCACACTCATCGCCGGCGCTCTACCGCCAGGCAATCCCGACACAACCGGGTAATGTCATCCTCGCTCAGTGCCTCGCGGGCATCGCCGGATTCAAAAAACAGCGTATTGGAGCGCGTAAATAATTGTTCCAGACGCGGACCAAGTGGCGCGAACTCCGGGTAACGCTTCAAAAACCCGTCTAGGCCGCCGGAAAAAAGCGCATGACCAGCAGTCTCATTTAACGCCCCATGTAGTGTCTGCAGTGCATGCTTTTCGGTCTCCTCGTTCCAGCCGGCCGGCAGCGCGCGCAGCTTATCCATAGCTTCGGCAAAAGGCCGGGCACGCGGGCGCAACCAAGGCAAAATCAAATAAATCCACGCTAGTGCGCCACTCACGAGCGCAACCAGTGCCAATGGCACCCACATTCCAACGCGCGCCCGGTGGGTCGTCAGCGGCAACGGCGGGCGATCAGCGCGAACGTCGTGATCGGCAACCATCTCGGTCACCGCTGATGGCACTACCGGGTTCTGCGTAAAACTCCATTCCGCTACCAGCACTGACACGGAGCGATTCGCACCCACCGCCTCAATGAACTGCTGCGGCACCACCAGTGAGGTGCTGCGCGGCACCCGGTTAATCAGCCGATAAGGCAGCTCAACCACCCAGGTCTGCTCGCTGCGCTCAACCCGGGGGGTGTCCAGTTCCAACCACAGGGTGATGCGCCCGGCCTCGGGCAGCTGCTCGGGATCGATTTCAAAACCATCCTGCAGGGTGACCTGAACGCGATGCACAAACTCATCACCCACCACGTAAGCGTACTCGCGCGGCGTCTCGATCTGCACATCCTGCAGCACCTGGGCGCGCACCGGCCCGGCGAACGCAAGCGCGCCCGTCAATATCGCTATCACCTTAACTGCGCTTACCCGCCGATGAAGTCGATACCCAACGCGTGCGTTCTGCGGCGACCGTTTGAGCAACGGCTTGGAAAAAACTTGTCGCTCAGCCAAGGAAATACTCCGTTACCTTTTGCGCATCAAACTGATCAACCAGCGATAGATGGCGGCAATCGTGAGCACTGAATCTCGCCTCAAGCTGATGCTGGCGCTGGTTAATCGCCGCCTCGATACGCCGACGTAACGCCGGGCGCATCAGTAGTGTGCGCGTCTGCCCGCTCTCACTGTCCTGTAAACGGAACAGTCCGTACGCAGGGATCTGTTGCTCGCGCGTGTTGCGAACCACCACCGGCACCAGGTCGTGAGCTGACAAATGCGCCAGCACCCGATCAAGTAATTGCAAAGGAAAATGAAAATCCGAGATCAGGAATACCAGACCACTCTGGCGCGGCAGCCGTGCCGCCGCCGCCTCCAACCCAAGTGAGCTACTGCCATCGGCGCGCCAGGCACGCAAAGCATCACCAACCTCCATGCCTGCGATACGGGCGCGCGAGGATGGCCGAACCAACGCCTCACACACCGTTGAATCGAACGGCATACAGGAGAACGCGTCTCCTGTTCGGTACGCAGAAAATCCTAGCGATTCGACAAAATCGGCGGCCAGATCCAGCTTTCGATTGTGCTCAGGCAGGCCCATCGAGGCCGACACGTCCACCAGCGCGTGGACCGCAATCGCCCCGCGTTGGCGAAACACGCGCATACGCAAACCGCCGAACGGATCACGCATGCTCGCCAGTGCATCGAAGCGACGTGGGTCCGTCGATTCCAGCAGACTCGCGTGACCGTAAAACTCTACACCGTCGCCCAGATGTCGCGAGCTGTGGTAGCCCGGGCGCGCCCCGCCAGCCCGGTGTGGCAGCTTATAATGAAACTCGGTGGCGGCCATGCTAAGCCCGCACGTCCGGGCAGATTAACGCCATCATGGTGCAGCAACTTTATTGGCAATCGAGGTCATGAACTCGCCAATAATCTCGCCTCTGCGCAATTCGTAGACGGGTTGCAAAAACACCCGATGCGCCAGCGTCTGGTACATCACCGTCTGCAAGTCCTGCGGCAGCAACACATCGCGCTCATCCAACCAGGCGGCCACGCGCGCGGCGCGAATAAACATACTGGCGCCGCGCGGGCTGACGCCTGAATCCACCAGACGGTTTACATCCAGCTCGCCCACGGTGACACCAAACGCCGCCGGGTCGGCGGTCGCGCGGCAGATATCCAGCGCATAGCGCTGTACCGCATCGCTGGCGCTAACACTACGCTGGATGCGATCGGCGATGTGGCCAAGGCGGTCGTACTCAAGCGTGCCAGGCGCGACCTCTTCGATCAGCGTGTCGGTGTTGTGAAAACGCGGATCGCTCATCAGCTGCTGCTGCACCGCAACCTCGTGCGGCCGTTGAATTAGCAACTCCATCAAGAAGCGGTCACGCGCCGCCGCTGGTAACTCAAAGGTCTCTTCTTTCTCTACGCGGTTGCGATCTGCAAACACCTGCAGGTGCGGCACTGCGTATTCCTGATTGAACGCGGTGAGGCTGCGCTCAGCCATCACGCGCAACATCAGTGAATGCAATTGCGGGCGCGCGCGGTTCACCTCGTTAAAGAAAAACACCGACAGACGGTCCTCATGACGCAACAACGGGCCCGGCGCCACCCGCGGCTGCCCCCGCTCATCAATGTACGTGTAGTAGATAAGATCACTTGGCATCAGATCGATGGTGCCTTCGATGCGCGAGTACGCGCCACCGATGGCCCGGGCGACTGCGCGCAACAGCGTGGTTTTGCCCACACCAACGTCGCCCTCCAGCAGCACGTGACCGCGACTGAACACTGAAATCATCAGCATGCGAATGGCGTCGCTCTGGCCCAAGATAACCTGGTTGATATCGTGCTCTACCTTAATCGCCCGATCCCGCGCGTCGCTAAGCGACCGCTGATCGGAAGGGTCCTGCGTTTGTGATGACATAGCGCTAACCCCGCCACACAAAATGGTGGCCTGCCCAATCGAACATGTGTTCCCCCGATCTTATTTGTAACGTCGTCCCACGCCGGTTTTTGACCCTGCGTCCGATGCGCTATAGTAATCGGTAATTCATCGCGGCGATATCCGTCAAAACGGCTGCGATGACGTTGGCCCGCGGAGTTGACCGGTTTCACTCGCGCGGCCTTACCGCTTCAAGGAATGACAGATTACTGATGAAATTTGCGCAACCAACACTGATAACGTCCGTTTTGCTAGTCGCAATGTTTTTGCCACCCAAATCGGCCCATGCAAACGATTTTCCCACTCAGGCGCGCGTCGAGTACGTGCTGCAGTGCATGAAAAAGGAGGGCGGCCAAACCTATCAAAACCTCTATGGCTGCGTGTGCGCGGTGGATCGCATTGCCAAGAAGCTCAGTTACGATGAGTACGAAACCGCGTCAATTTACGCTGAGTTACGCCGCACACCAGGCGAACGGGGCAGTATGTTCCGCGACAACGACACCGCGCGTGAGTTGACCAAGAAGCTGCAGGAGATCGATGGTGCAGCGCGCAAAAGCTGCCTGATGAAGCCACCACCGAGTTAAACCAAAAGCGAAAAGTCAAGCGGTTGTACGGACAACCGTTCTGTGCGGTTACACCACTACTTGCCTCGCAAAGCCGTTGTTCTATACTCGATTTTCGAAGTCTCGAGTCACATGCTTCGTATTCTGCGGCGGGATGGTCCCGTCGCCGAGTTTGTGGTCTTGCGCGTTCAAAGCGTGTTCGCGTGTTTAAGGCCGCTACTTAACCGAGTGGGTCATTTTCCCGGGCCCACTTGTTTGTCAGGGGGGAAGTAAATGTTGAAACGCTTACTAACGTTGACTGCGACAGCTGCTGTCGTAATGCTGCCAGGATTGGCCAGCGCCAACGAGGACGTAATGCGCCTAACCAAAAACCCGAACAACTGGGCTATTTGGGGCGGCGACTACTCAGGCCAGCGCTACAGTCGTCTGGATCAGATTAACGCGAAGAACGCGGGCGACTTGCAGGTCGACTGGACGTTTTCGACCGGCGTCCTGCGCGGCCATGAAGGTGGCCCGCTGGTAATCGGCGATACGTTGTACATCCACACCGCGTTCCCGAACAAAGTGTTCGCAATTGATCTGGCCGACCAGAGCATTATCTGGTCTTACGTACCCAACCAGAACCCGGACACCATTCCGGTCATGTGCTGCGACGTCGTTAACCGCGGTCTGGCCTATGCAGAAGGCAAAGTCTTCCTGCAGCAGGCTGACACACACCTGGTCGCACTCGACGCCAAATCCGGTAAAGTGATCTGGCGTATCCGCAACGGCGATCCCAAAATTGGCGAGACCAATACCAACGCACCTATTGTTATTAAAGACAAAATCGTCACTGGCATCTCCGGCGGCGAATTTGGTGTGCGTGGGTTCGTAGCCGCTTACAACATCAGCGATGGCAGTCTGGCCTGGAAGGCTTACAGCACGGGTCCGGATGACGAGATGCTCGTTCACCCGCGCAAGACCACCAGCATGCTAAAGCCTGTCGGCAAAGACTCTTCACTGAAGTCCTGGAAAGGCGACCAGTGGAAGATCGGCGGCGGCACCACCTGGGGCTGGTTCTCCTACGATCCGAAAACCAACCTGGTGTTCTACGGCACGGGTAACCCGTCCACCTGGAACCCCGTTGTTCGCCCCGGCGACAACAAGTGGACCATGACTATCATGGCTCGCGATGCGGACAGCGGCATGGCTAAATGGCTGTACCAGATGACCCCGCATGACGAGTGGGATTATGACGGCATCAACGAGAACATCCTTGCCAACATCGAAATCGGTGGCAAAGATCGCGACGTGCTGGTGCACTTTGACCGTAACGGCTTCGGCTACACCCTCGACCGCAACACGGGCGAGCTGCTGGTGGCTGAGAAGTACGATCCGGCCACCAACTGGGCCACGCACGTTGATATGAAGACGGGCCGTCCGCAGGTGGTTGCCAAGTACTCTACCGACCAGAACGGCGAAGACGTCAACACCACCAACGTATGTCCGGCGGCACTCGGCAGTAAGGATCAGCAGCCTGCTGCATTCTCACGTCGCACCCGTATGTTCTACGTACCGACCAACCACGTTTGCATGGACTACGAGCCGTTCGAAGTGGAATACGTCGCAGGTCAGCCGTACGTCGGCGCCACCCTGAGCATGTTCCCCGCGGGACGCGTGATGGGCGATGGCACCAACAACCTGGGTAACTTCATTGCCTGGGATGCGGCCACCGGCAAAATCGTGTGGTCAATTCCGGAGCGCTTCTCGGTATGGAGTGGTGCGCTGGCAACCGCAGGTGACGTCGTGTTCTACGGCACGCTGGAAGGCTACCTGAAAGCGGTCGATGCCAAAACGGGTGCTGAGCTGTACAAGTTCAAAACCCCATCCGGCATCATCGGCAACGTGAACACCTGGATATACGATGGCAAGCAGTACGTCGGCATCCTGTCAGGTGTTGGCGGTTGGGCCGGCATCGGCATGGCGGCCGGGCTTGAGAACGACACCGATGGTTTGGGCGCTGTGGGCGCTTACAAGAAGCTGAGCGACTACACTCAGCTTGGCGGTGTATTGACGGTATTCTCTCTGGGCGACTAGAGAGGCCCTCATCGTCAAAAAATGTCCCCGGTCGCCTCGGCGGCCGGGGATTTTGTTATTCTAGGACAACGATACAGATTTCTGATGTGTGGGAAAGGAAGATTTATGAAGTACTTGTCAGGGATTTCCCAGCGATCGCTGCTAAGCATCGCACTGGCAGGGTTGGCAGCGTTCCCGCTGGCCTGCTCCTCCGGTGAATCACAAGATGCAGGC
>CBDUQI010000131.1:0-16330 GCA_965369325.1 uncultured Gammaproteobacteria bacterium | reverse complement strand
CCATCACCATCACCGTCGCCGTCGCCGTCGCCATCACCGTCGCCGTCGCCGTCACCATCGCCATCGCCGTCGCCATCGCCGTCGCCATCGCCATCGCCATCGCCATCGCCATCGCCGTCGCCGTCGCCGTCGCCGTCGCCATCGCCATCGCCGTCGCCGTCACCATCGCCTCCGGAGCCGCCGCCGAAATCGTGTGCCCAAGCAGGCGTTGATAACAAGGCGCCGCTTACAACCGCTGCCCCAAGCAACGTAAAAAATGCGGCAAGCGCAAAGATTCGTATAAGACGTGTCATCGTAATCAAAACCCCTGGCTCATTCCTGGCTTTCACCCAAGCGGACTGGCTGTTCAATCAACCGTTGATACGCGGCAAACGCATCGTCTGCCGCCGCCTGTTCCCCCAACTGCATCAGCGCATTGCCTAACGCAAGGTGGACGCTCGGATTCGCAGCATCAAGCGCTGCTGCACGCGCGAAACTCGCTGCAGCTGCCGCCGTATTGCCCTGGCGAATCGCAACCTGCCCGCTCGCCAACAGTGCTTTCGCTGAATACGGTGCGCTTTGCAGCGCTGATTGCGCGAAACGGGCAGCTGTCTGCAATTGCCCCTGCAAGCGATAGCTATTTGCAAGCTTCACCTTTAGATCCACGTCATCCGGCGCTAACGCCAGTGCATGCTCGTATTGGCGCGACGCTTGACGAAACTGCTTACTGGTGTAGGCCCGATCGCCAGCACTGGTGAGGACCATCACCGCTTGCTCCGGCACCTGTGCGCCTGCGCTGGCGCTCAGAAGCAGTAGTACCGCCAACACTGAGCCGACGCTGCTGCGCATCCCATTCAAAAGGCTGGGCATAGCTTTTCCTTGATTCATCATCTTGCTGAATACCATCTTACAATCGCACCTGCAATGCGCCTCGGTAGAGCGAACTAACGCCGGTAATCGGACTGCTCGCTTCGATGGTAAATGTGTAAGTACCGTTAAGCGCCGGCGTCAAAATCGCGTTTGGATCCGCCGGATCGTATCCGATCCAGTCCACAACATAATCATTGGGTTGACCACCGCCATCGTTAGCACTCTGCAACTGTTGATCCACCAAGGTAACCGCCTGCGTGCTTTGCGGATCTGTTACGCCCGGCGGCAACAGCTTGACGGTGATCACCGCGTCCTGATCTAGGCGATACGCGATTTTTGAAATGTTGTCGTAGCTGTGTGCTACTCGGAACGGGTCGGATAACACCTCGACGTTCGGTGCCATGCCGGTGCCAGCGACCTGAGGACTGAGCGCATCGATAATAATCGAGGTCGGGCGTATCTTCGCTGGTGCTTCAAAAAACACGTTGACATCGCCGGAGATGATATTGCCCTGATCGTCGCGACCATCCCACACGATGGGGATGGTGCCAGGCTCGGAGGCGACTCCATCGATCGGAAAAAATGCTGTTCCGCCGTCCGGTGTTACCCGCATACGGATGCGCCCCGGCAAGTTCAGATTGTAGTCCATCTTCCAAAAATCGTTGCGGTGCGCGTTGAAACTCGGGTCAATGGTGCCCGTGCCTGAGCCGACGCCACCGGGATCTGGGATGTCGTAGGTAGCGTTGCGCACGCCGTCAGTCGCCGTCAGAATGTAGTAGTAGGCCTCTTCTGGCAGGAAAGCGTCAGCGCCATCCTTACCATCCCAGGTAATCGAGTAACTGCCGCCGGCTACGTAATTCTGCGACGTTTCAAACACCAGCTGATCGTCGAGAGTGCCGTAGAATTTCAGGTCTACGTCTGCCGCGGCAGTAATATCGAAACTGACCGCTGTGATCTCCCCGAGCGTCGGACGGATGGTGCCAAGATCATGAGCAACATTAAGGAAAGATAAGTTGTCCAGCGTAGCGATAATCACCGCGGAGTTCTCATTGCCCGCCAGGTCCGCGCTGCTAACGCGCAACGAGTACAGACCGTTGGCCAGAGCGATCGTGCCGTCGGTGCTGCTCACCACCCAGGTCGCCAGCGTATTGTTGTCAACACCGACACTCTGCGCGCTAGCCACTGGGCTCCATTCCGTCGGCGTGGCGCCTAGACCAAATTCCACCAGATACTGAGCAAGATACGCATCGCTGGCGCTGCCATTGACCACTACGCTGAACACGTTGCGCAATAGCGCGCCAGTCAACGGATCAATGATCGCCGCGGTGGGCACGGTGTTATCCAACACGACATTCGCCGCACCCAGCACTCCGCCGCGCACCCCGCTCACTTCGAGCAAGATGCTGAAGGCATCATCGCCCAGTGGTTGGCCGCCAGCGTCGGTGCCATCCCAGGCCTCGGCGATAGTATCTCCGTTGCCGTTGAAGCTTTTCACCGTCACGCCGCTGCTGTTCGCCACTCGCAGCGTCCAGGCAGCCGTCTCGGTCAAGGTGGCACTGAAAGATGTACTGTCCTGAATCAGATCGGCATTCGGTGAGAAAAACACCTCGCTCACTACCAGTGCGGTGGCCAGCGGCCCGGTGAGCGCAGCGGCGGTAAAACCGCTGAAGTCAGCCACTGTCTCGGCGGAACTGGAGAAGCGGATCTGCTGCCCAATAACCGGATCGCCTCCCCAGTAGTTGCCGGTAATATCCAGCACCAGCGCACTTGCACTGCCGTAGCTGGCTACAAACAAATCGCCGCTGCTGTTGTTCAGAAGATCATTGCCGGTAATGGTCGGCTGCGGACTCAACGAGTCGTTATTGCTGCCGGCCAGATACACGCCATAGGTATTTCCGGAAATGGCATTGCCAGTAAGCACCGGCGCGGACACGCCGCGGATATAGACTCCGTAAAACATCCCATGAATAGAGTTATCCGTGATGCTCGGGGATGAATCCCAGACATAGATCCCGGTGTCGGTCTTGTTGCCGTTTTCGATCAGGTTCTGGCTGAAGGTGCCGCCTGCAGCATTGCGCACGTAAATGCCCGCGTCGCTGAACTCCCGAATGACGCTTTGCTCCACCGTCACATCCACGCCATCGATGTCCACGCCTCGCATCGCCCATTCAATCACCGCGTGAGTGATGTTGCCACCGGTAGCCGTGGGCGAGAATCGCACGCCGTCCCAGCCACCGCGTAGCGGCGGTGTCGCGCCGCTGGTCAGTCGCACCGGCTCGGTGGCGGTGCCGGAGACCTGCAGATTGCCGTTTACCAGCAACCCAACAGTCGATCCGTAAAAACGGAACTCCCCGCCCGCGGCCAGTTCCAGCGTGACATTCTCATCGACCACGACTGGTCCGATTACTTCGTAAGTGTTGGCGGGCACCACGGTATTGCTCTGGACTACGCCCAGTACCAGGTAGTTGGCGGCGATGGGACTACCGCCTGGCGCATCCAGCCGATTAGAGAAATTCACGATGGGCGCTTCAACAGGATCTTCGGCGTAATCACGAATGCGGTTGGCGATAAAATCCAGTTCAGCGGAGCCCCACCAGTTGGCCGTCGCATCAATCACCAGGGTGACGTCAAAATAGTCGTTCGCGTAAACCGCTGAATTACTGTTGGCAAAGAAACTGCTGCCGTTAATGCTCGGGGTCGGGTCCTGCCCCAACGCATGCGCGCCGTCCAGGTAGATGCCGTAGGTATTAGAAAAGAACTCGTTGCCGGTGCTTATCGTGGCCGTTGAGGCACCGGTGATCCACATCCCGTAGAAGCATCCGCTTATCGCGTTGGCCGACACCAGGGGCGAGGACTGCCCCAGGTGTATGCACGAGTCGGTGAAGTTGCCGTTCGCAATTGTGTTCCCGGCGATGACACCGCCCGACACTGCGTCAAAATAGATCCCGGCATCACTGAACTCGGCAATGTGGCTGTTAGCCACGCTAATGTTCGCGCCGAACGACTCCACCGCCCGAATGGCCCATTCGATACGTGCATGATCGATACTCGCCGTCGCGTCGCTTTGCACATCGATACCGTTCCAATCGCCGCGCACGGGTTGCGCACGAGTGGAGGTGAGCGTTACCGGCGCCATCTCAGTGCCGTTAATCTGCAGGTCGCCCTGTACGTCTAAGCCCGACAAGGTCCCGGCGAAACGCAGTGTCGCACCGGCCTCAAGACTCAGGCTGAGCCCTGGCTGCACGGTCAGCCGGACCGGCACTTCGTAAACAGTGCCCGCCGACAAGCTCGTGTTCTGATCGATCTGCGCAAACAGAAAGTTGGCGGTGGATGGCGTTCCGCCAGGCCCGTCCAGCAAGCCCGAGAAATCAACCGCCGGCGCCTCGAACACATCGTCCGTGTAGTCGCGAATATCATTCGCAATGGTGGCCAGATCGTCCCCGCCCCACCAATTGCCGGTGAAGTCCACCACCAGCGTGGGATCGAAATAGTCGTTCGCATAGACCTCCCAGGTGGCGTTCTCATACAGGCTGTTGCCGTTGACCACCGGGGTTGGGTCCTGGTCTGCCGCGTGAGCACCGTCCAGGTAGATGCCGTAGGCGTTGCTGAACATTTCATTCCCGCCGTTCACCACGGAGGTGGAAGCGCGAGTGAAGTAAATGCCATAGAAACAATTGCTGAGCTGATTGCCCGTGATCGTCGTCGACGATTCGAACAAGTAGATACAGGTGTCCTGATCATTGCTGTTGTCAATCACATTGCCGTCGATCAACCCGCCAGCGACAGTATTTAGGTAGATCCCAGCGTCGCTGAACTGGCTGATGGTACTGTTGCTCACGGTGATATCCATACCGATGGATTCGACCGCGCGTACCGCCCACTCAATCTGCGCGTGGTCGATCAACGCCGAGCCACCGCTTTCAATCTGAATGCCATCCCAGGCCCCAGGCGCAGGCGCGGGGTCGCCGGTAGTCAGCACCACAGGCTCAAGCTCACTGCCCTGGATTTGCAGATTGCCCTCCACCCGCAATTGTGTGTTGACGCCATAGAACCGCAGCATGGCTCCGGCATCCAGGGTGAGCGTCGCGCCGGATTCGACCAGCAGTGCCGCTGGCACCTCCACGTCACCCGCCGCAATGGTGGTATCCGCCGCCACCGGGCCGAACAAGAAGTTGGTGGCCAGCGGCGTGCCGCCTGGGCCGTTTAGCAGGCTGGAGAAGTCGACCGTCGGCGCCTCCAGCGTGTCGTCGGAATAATCCCGGATACTCGCGGCGATCGCGCTGAAGTCCGTGGTGCCCCACCAGTTGCTAGTGGCATCGATCTTCAGCCTTGGATCGAAATAGTCATTCGCGTAGACCGCCCAGCTGCCGTTGTCGAAGAGGCTGTTCTCGTTGATCAGCGGCGTTGGATCCTGGCCGGCGGCATGCGCGCCGTCCAGGTAAATGCCGTAGGTATTGTCCGTTAGCTGATTGGCGCCGTTGATCACCGCATTCGAAGCACGCGTCACATAGATTCCGTAGAAGCAGTTGCTCAGCCGGTTGCCCGAAATGCCCGGTGAGGATTCCAGCAGGTAGATGCAGGAATCCGTATCGTTGGTGTTGTCGATAAAGTTGTCGGCAATGGTACCGCCGGTAACATTGTCGAAATACACGCCCGCGTCGCTGAACTCGGCAATGGTGCTATTGGTGACTGAAATGTCCGCGCCCAGCGACTCCACCGCACGCCCGGCCCATTCGATTTGCGCAAAGTCAACGGACGCCGTGCCACCTGCCTGCACCTCTATCCCTGCCCAGGCGCCGCGCGTCGGCGTGCTGGCGCCTGAGGTCAGAAGCGCCGGCATACCGTCGGCACCCTCGATCAACAGGTTGCCCTGCACCTCCAATTCGGCGAGCGTGCCCGCAAAGCGAAGCGTAACGTCCGGCTCGATAGTGAGCGTGACGCCGGGTAACACCGTCAGTCGGATGGGTACCTCATACACACTGCCACTAGTAAACGTGGTATCCGCTGCAATCTGAGCGAACAGAAAATCGCCCACGAAGCCAGTGCCGTCCGGCGCATCCAGTAAACCGGAAAAATCCACGAACGGGGCTTCAACCACATCATCGGTGTAATCGCGAATGTCGTTGGCGATAGCTGCGATATCCGTGGTACCCCACCAGTTGCCGGTCACGTCGATCAGCAACGTGGGGTCGAAATAATCGTTTGAATAAATCTCCGAGCTGCTGTTAGCAAAAATACTGTTGGCATTGATTACAGGGGTCGGATCCTGATCGACCGCGTGGATCCCATCCAGATAAATGCCGTAGAAGTTATCGGTAATCTCATTGCCCGCGTTAACTACCGCATTAGAAGCGCGTGTAATGTAAATGCCGTAAAAGCAGTTCAGCAGAGTATTGTTGGTAACGGCGGGCGAGGATTCGAACAGATAGATACACGAGTCCTGGTTGTTGCCATTATCAATCGTGTTGCTGTCAATCAGCCCGCCGGCAACGGTATTGAAGTAAATGCCCGCATCGCTGAACTCGACAATGGTGCTGTTGCTTACTGTGATGTCGACGCCAATGGACTCAACCCCGCGCACCGCCCACTCGATCAACGCATGATCAATGAGCGCGGTGCCGCCCGCCTCAATCTGGATGCCATCCCACGAGCCGCGTGTGGGGCTGGCCTGCCCGGAGGTAAACACAACAGGATCTGCCGCGGTGCCTTGCACCAGCAGATCGCCTTCCACGTTGAGCTGAGAAAGCGTGCCGTAAAAGTTAAGCGTCGTGCCCGGCTCCAGCGTCAGGCTCACGCCGGGCTCCACCACCAGCCGGGTCGGAATATCGACCGTTTGGCCCGTGGTAAAGGTGGTATTCGTATCGATACGACCAAAGAGTAAATTCCCGGCAATGGGCATGCCACCTGTCGCATCCAGACGATCGCTGAAATCGACGGTCGGCGCTTCAAGCGTGTCGTCGCTAAAATCGCGAATGTTGTTGGCGATCGCGCCAAGATCAGTGGTGCCCCACCAGTTGCCGGTGGCATCGACAATCAGCGTGGGATCGAAATAATCGTTCGCGTACACCTCAAAACTGCTGTTGTCATACAGGCTATTGTCGTTGATCAGCGGCGTGGGGTCTTGCCCGAGCACATGCGTGCCGTCCAGGTAGATGCCATAGGTGTTGCTAAACATCTCATTGGCATTGTGAATGACCGCGGTGGATGTGCTGGTGATGTAGATGCCGTAGAAACAGTTGCTCAAACTGTTGCCACTCACCACCGGTGAGGACTGCTTAAGGTAGATGCAGGAATCGGTGTTGTTGTCGTTGTCGATGACGTTGCTGTCAAGCAGCCCACCGACCGTGGTATCGAGATAGATACCCGCATCGCTGAACTCGCCAATGCTGCTGTTAGTCACTGTAATATCGGCACCGAAGGACTCAATTGAGCGCACCGCCCATTCAACGCGCGCATGGTCAATATTGGCCATGCCGCCAGCCTGAATTTCGATGCCGTTCCAGGCGCCGCGGGTAGGCACATCGAGCCCTGAAGTCACCAGCACGGGTGTGCTCGCACTGCCCACGATGTTCAGCTCACCACGTGCCTCCAGGGTAGCGGCTGTGCTGTACATCCGAAATGTCACGCCCTCCTCCACCGTTACCACCGCGCCAGCTGCAACGGTCCAGCGGCCCGCCACCTCGTAGGCGGTGCCGGCTGGCAAGGTGGTGTCGGCGGTTATCTGGTGGATCAGAAAATTGCCACTGATGGGCGCACCATCCGGCGCGTCAAGGCGGTCAGAAAAATCGACAGTTGGCGCCTCCAGAACGTCATCGGTGTAGTCGCGGATATTGCCGGCGATCTCAACGATGTCGGTGGTACCCCACCAGTTGCCACTCGCGTCGATGCCAATCGTGACATCAAAATAGTCGTTGCCGTAGATCTCCGCGCTGCTGTTGTCGTACAGGCTGTTACCGTTGATGACCGGCGTCGGATCCTGCCCGGCAGCATGCTCACCATCCAGGTAGATGCCGTAGGTATTGCTGAACAGCTCGTTCCCGCCGCTCACCTGTGCGTTCAGGGCGCGTGTGAAGAAAATGCCGTAGAGGCAATTACTCAGACTGTTCGCTGTGATACTTGGCGAGGCCTCGCGGACCAGAATGCAGGAGTCCTGATTGTTGCCGTTGTCGATGGTGTTACCGGCGATGATGCCGTCCGACCCGACATCAAAATAAATACCGGCATCGCTAAACTGCGACAACGCGCTGTTGGTGACCTGCGTCGGAAAGCCGATGGACTCAATGCCGCGCACCGCCCATTGCACATCCGCATGCTCAAACACAGCCTCGCTCGCGGTCGCGCGAATGTCGATACCCCGCCAGAAACCGCGGTTTGGCGAGGCTGAATCAGCTCCCAACAGCACTGGCTCAAGTGAGGTGCCCAGCACCCGGATACAACCGTCGACAAACAGATCCACTGAACTGCCAAAGCGCACTTCCACACCGCGGGCAATTTCCAAACATGCGCCATCCGCGACAGTGAGGTCCGAGGTGACCAAGTAAGGGTCGCCGTTACCTACCGTCCACACCACATCCTCTAAAATAGTGCCGCCCTGCACTCTTGGGGTGGTGTTTACGTAATCCACCACCACGGCGTTAGACATGGCGCTTTCAGACACGCCGTTCCAGCCCGTGGCCGTGAGGGTGTTGGTCCCATCCAGTAACGCCGCAGCAAACCCAAAGCTGCCATCAGCCGCTGAAGTGGTCTCGCCCAGCAGTTCGCCATCGCGGTACAGGCGCACGCGTACGCCACCTGGCGCAGCGGTGCCAGTCAGAAGCTGTGGGTTAGCGGAAGTCGGGCTGATGGCGGCATCCAGCGATGGCACGTCCGGAACACCACTGGGCCCTGGGCCCGGCGATTGGAAGAATTGGCCTTTCAGGATGGCAAGATCTTCGAAATTAACCACCCCATCGCCATTTAGATCGGCATCCGGATCGGTGCCGAAAAAGCGGTCTTTCATGATGCTCAGATCAAGAAAGTTGACCACCCCATCGTTATCCAGATCAGCATCGCAGGCGTTGCCGAAACCGTCGCCATCGGTATCGCGCTGGGGCGCATTGCTCACGCCGCTGCAGTTGTCGATCACATCCGCCACGCCGTCGTTGTCTGCATCGGCAAAACCGCCTCCGCCACGGATGTGCTCATTCGCATCATCGCCATCCGCATCTGGCGCTGATTCAGCGGATGGGTAACCGGTGATGTCGCCCGGCGGGTTGGACAAATCCATGTCCCGCAATTCCCGCGCCAAGCCATCGGTATCAAAGCTCAGGTCGTGCAACAAGCGACTGTCCAGCGCGTAATGACGCACGCGCGAACGACTGCTTACCCATACCGATCCATCGCGGGTATCGGCGAGCAGGTTAGTCACCTGCTGATCGGCAAAGCCGGCAAACGGCGCCAGCTCCAGCGCGACCAGATCGGAGTCGGAAACGTGGATAAGCACGTGGCCGTCGGAGCCCCAAGCGCCCCCCTGGCCGTCGGCCATCAACTGGCCCGAAAGGCGGCCGCGTTGGGCGCGCATGACGGCCCGCAACTCGCCCTCCTGGGAGAATCGATACGCATCGCTATCCGTTGAGGCCCACAACTCTTGGCGCGCGGGATCAAAAGCCAATGCACGCACAGGCGCGGAGACGCCATCCACACGTTGTGGTGCCGTCTGCGCTCGTGCCAGCCGGCTCAGCCCCTGCTCGTGGCCGATCCAAAGCGAGCCATCGCGCAAATCCAGCGCCAGCGCGTGGATTACCTCATCAAGGTCAATGACACCCGAGACGGTGCCATCAAAGTCGACCCGATGTAATTGGTTGCGAGAGGCCAGCCACACGTAGCCCGCGTGCGCATCCACCACCAAATCGCGCGCTTGCACGCCGAGCAGGCCAGGCACCTGCACGTCAAGCATCGGTCTGCCATCCGCTGCGAACGCGCGCAGGTTGCCGGAACGATAGGTGATCGCCACCCCGCTGCTCGGATGGACTGCAACCCGCTGCAGGCCCTGCGCATCGGCGATCTCAAACAGCGTTGAGCCATCTTGCGCCGATATGGCTAACAACCCGCTCGAGGCTGCCAGCCATAAGGTACGTTCGGCATCGTGTTGTTCGCCAGGTGCGGCGCTGATACCAAAGACGAAAAGACCAAGAATTAGTGCGACAGATGTGCGCAACCACGCAGTGCCATACGCACCCAGTTGAGATATCCGGCTGTTCATCCACTCCCCCAGGAGATTTAGATAGGCTGACAGGTAATGTCCCTATACCGAACTGTGAACCCCTGACAGATCGGCATATGTCAAATTCAGGCCACGTTACCAGCTAATAGGCCACAAAACCATTGTTGAAAAATGACGAAAAAGTGTCTATCCGAGCCATCGGCGAAATGATCCGTCCTTTGGATTTACTAATTCTCGGGCGCCCGGTTGGCCGGTACCGCAACTCGCACCGTGGCCATGCCAAAGTTACCTTCGTAACCACGTAGATTCGCGGTCAAAAAATGCGTGCCCGGGTTAGTCCCACGCGTGTCCCACAACCACGTCATAGGCAAAAATCCGGTCTCGTTCTCGAAGGTGAAAGTGCCGTCTACGAAGAAGACAGGCTCAAAGCGACGGCTAAGTGCGCGCGCGCGATCATGATCGGCAATATCCAGCCGCACCGGCACGATGCCTTTGACCACCGCGATACCCTGCGCATTCAGCGGCAGGTCCGGCGGCAGGCTCAGCGAGATGGTGAAATCCCCACGAGATTCGTGCGGCTGCTGGGCGTGGTCGTACATCCGCTTACGCGATGTTTGCTTGGGCTCGCGCACCACCCGGCCCCAGGGCAGCTCTTCGATCACTGCGGCCGGCTCGCCATCTGCGCGCACAATCACGGTGTTGTCACTGAATGCAAACGCCTCAGCCCATAAATCCAGTTGGGGATGGCGCGCCAGATTAAGCACACCCGAGGCATCCATGCCGTCCCAGTGCTCTTCACGCGCCCCTGCTGAACGCGGCACCCAACTCGCCACCGTGCGTAACAGCGGGCCGTCATTGGCAAGGCCCACACGCAGGTTCACCCGACCATGACGCGGCAGCCCGTAGCTGATCCGGCCGGTGGCCGCATCCCAGTGCAGATCGCGGATCTTCAGCCGTTCAGCACCGGTGATCTCGCTAAGATCGTGTTCCACGACTTGCCCCGCAGCGTCTACCGCGGTCAATGTGTAGTGGTAAGCCTCCGGCGGCACCGGCCGGCCCGCCTCATCCAGCAAATCCCACCTCAGCGTATGCTCACCCGCGGGCTGCGCAGCTGCCACAACCCGGCGCACCAGCAACTCGCGCGGATCGTAGATGCGCAGGGTCAGCTCGGCCGCTTGATCAATCCGGTATCTCACCACCAGCGCATCGCTCGCACTCCGGTCCAGCATGGCACTGTTGGCGGTGACAGAGGTGATCTCCAATGCGCTCGCCAACGGCCCGCTCAACAGCAGTAACAATGCCAGCCAGCACATCCTCATGGCCGCACTCGCGCGGGCTGCCACGCGGGTGCCCTCGCCCCGGCCTCGCGAAAACTCAGTTGGTGCGGTTCGCCGCCGGCAAGCGCCAAGCGCCAAATATTCAAGCTGCCGCCACGGCTGGACTCAAATGCGATCGAGCGACCGTCCGATGAGAAACTTGGCGCAGCATCCAGCGCTGGATGCTGCGTCAACGCTACCGGATTGCCGCCCTGTGGCCAGTGCCAGATTTCGTAGTTACCGCTACGATTGCTGGAGAAGGCGAGCGCAGACTGCCCCGATAACGCCACATCAAAGTGATAAAGCTGGCCAACCGTCAGTTGCTCGGTGCGCCGCCCGGCCAGCGTCAACCGCCAGATGTCATGTGCCTGCCCGCCCGGGCCGGACAGAAAATACAAGGCTTTACCATCCGCTGCCCAGGTCGGGCCGTGTTGTAGTGCTGGCATCTGGGTAAGTTTGAGCGGGTCGGAGCCATCGATGTTCATCATCCAGATGTTGTTGTCGTCGATGCTGTCGGCGGTGCTCAGCGAAAACGCGATCCGCTGACCATCCGGCGAGACGACGGCGTCCTGAATACCCTGAAGCGGTGGTTCAATCGGTCGCTCGATGCCGCTGGCAATATCCAAGCGGGCCAGCTGGCCCTGGTTGCCACACACCAGCAACGAGCGGCCGTCCGGCAGCCAGGACACACGCGCCTTGTCATACGCGGAGCGGCTAACCTGCCGCACCGCCTGACCATCGGCGTCCATCACCCATACCTGCCAGTAGCCGTCACTGACACTGAGAAAGGCAATCGACTGCTTGTCCTGCGGTCCAGGCACGCTCGCACTGGCGTCCGCCAACGCCGCACCGCCCCACAGACATGCCAATATCACGCCCAATCCCCAACGAGTATTCATCATCGCTCTACCGCCTGCGGCCGCTCAATGGCCCCTGTCTCCCCAGCACGCTTTTTGCCACTCGGGCCTGTCGCCCCATGCCGTGCCGTGCTTCATTTTGATGTCAGGCTTGTAATACAAAGCGGCCGCAAGGGGAAGCATTCGCCCGCGAAATGGGTCGCCTGGCCCATCAGCTCAGTTAGCATTTAGAATAGAAACTACAAGATAAAGAGACTATAACCTGCTAGAATATATAAAATAGCATTGCCTCGTTTCTAACCATATGAAGATTACCTCGCCCGCTTAGGCAGATGTGCCAGCAGCGCTTATCCGCACCTGCAGCATTCAGTTGCGCATTATGTCGCAGAGGCACAAAGGCCGTGTCGCGCAGCGATATACTGCTCCTAAAGTACAACAAGAATCCCGGAGTGCCACATGAAGTCACCTGTCTTATTCCACGCCGTCGTAGCGGCCATCTTCCTCACCGTTGCGGCCGCGCCCGCATCGGCCGCTTCGATCGCGGAAGCCGCGGCCGCCATCACGCTGGCCAACAAACTGATTGAGAAGTTGACCGAGGTGCCCGTCCCCGCGCCCGAGCCCATTGCCGGTAATACCGGCAAATTCGTGGTGCCGTACACCACCGCCGGCACTCCGGCACCATGGGCTGAGAAAGCGGTCGCCGCCAAAACCGGCTCAATGGCCGGGGGCGTCGCCGCCGATAAGGCGATGGACAAAGTCACCGGCAAAATCCCACTGGCAGGGCTGATGCGCGGCAAGGCCAAAGAAAAAGCGTCGGCGGAAGCGGCAGCTGTGGCAGCGGGTGGCTGGGACTACATTCGCGAGACTTCAGATCTGTCGTTCGACCATGTGGATGATCTGGCGGTTTACCTCCACGTAACTCATGCCGCAAGCGGCGAGCTCGCCGGTCCCTTATCTGCGGCCATGGACGTGTATCCATCGCTGCAAAAACGCTACAACGGCGCGATCAAAAACGCCCAGCGCGATGCAAAAAAAGCCGCAAAAAAAGCCGCAAAGGCAAACAAATAGATCATCGTGCCCAAGCGGCTATTTTCGCCGCTGCTCGGGCGAACAAACCGCGCTTAAGCGGACAGACTCATCAGGTAGATCCAGGGTCAGGACACTGGGTACGCGATCGGGGTGGGCCAGGCGTAGAAGGCCGTAGCCAATGCCCGCGAGACCGGTCATCAGGCCAGGTTGCACCACCTCGGTGCCGAGACCGGTCCGCCAGCCGTTCTCCTCAATATCTTTGACGATGCGCGCCGCCAAGTCCTTGCCGGCCTGCTGCCAATCCGCCCGCCCGAGCGCCACCGCAGCGCGAGCGACGAGTTCGACATTGCCAAGATCACCATGGCAAAGACCGTGGTTCATGCCAAAGCCACTCGCAAGCGTGGCAGCAACTGCTGATTCGATCTCGCTGAGCATTGACGCTTGCTCATCCATTCGCCCAAGCATGGCCACTCGCCCGAGGCCAATACCAGGGGCGCCGTGACACCAAGCGTAAAATGCCGGTCGCTCACCGTTGCTAAGCCGCACCTCCCGCAGATCTGGCCAGGTGCCTGTCGCCGGGTCAAAAAACGACCGCTCATAAAGCAGTGCCTGCTGGGCGGATTCCTTGAAAGTGCTCTCGCCAGTCGCCTCAGCCAAGCGCGCTAACGCCCAGGCAAATCCAGCACTGCCGTGGCCAAATCCAGTCAGCGGCTGGGCGTTGTCATTCACCGCCGGCCAGGCGATACCGCCCTCCGCGCGTTGTTCGGCGTGTTCTATCAGGTGGTACCCGCATCTGGCCGCCGCATCCAGCACCCATGCATCGCCAGTCACCGAGTGCAGGGACAGCAACCCGGCGATGGCGCCGGCCGCACCCGAAATCAGATCGAACCGATTGTCCTCGCCAAGTAAGTTACGCAGCACTGCAACTTCCTGTTGGTAGCCATCCAGGAATCGACTGTCTGCGTTGAGGCGGGCGAGGTGGGCACGGGTGTAGAGCCATCCGCCAAGCCCGTTAAATCCGCCGATGTTCCGCCACGCGAACGCCGGCTCGGCCTGGCCGAGAACCGCCGTTTCAAACGCGTCTTGCGCACACCGGGAAAACTGCTTTCGACCGGTCACCGCAGCCAAATTCGCGAAGAAGATCATAACGCCCGGCAAACCGTCATAGAGGTCCTGGCGCATCGGTTCCAGTTGCCACCGCTCCTGCTCATCGAAGCCCAGGTGAAACCAGGACATCGCATCACGGCTGATGCGTTGTGCCAGCACCGCAAGGCGCTCGCCAGCGTGAATCGCCAGCGCGAGCGCGCGCGCCGGTTGAAACGGTTGGCGCGTGTGTGGCAGTGCGGTGGATTGCCAGTTGAACGTCAGGTCCAGTGGACGCGTCGCTTCGATCGAGGCGCGCACAAGCCACCGCTGGCGTTCCAAATCGTCCTCGTCCAATCGGCGAATCCGGCGTTGCGCCCGCGCAAGCGCAGGCTCTTCAAAATAATCCCGAATCACCAGGCCATTGTTGCCAATGACGTCGCGCGAGTTCGCCGTGTAGCTAAACCGTGGCACATCTAGTTCTGCCAGCGCTGCGCGCTCATGGGTGATGAGTGGTCGAAAATGCGGGAACCCCTCAGCCCCTAAATCAAGCTTGTCTAGCAACCCGTCCCGTGCCTCGGATGTTTGCTGGTAATCGGGGTGGCGCATCGCCTCAAGCATTCGCACGTAGATGGTGGTGTCGCGCGCGATGTGGCGCAGTTCAAGGTCGGCGAACACCTCCAGCGGACCCTCTTTGGCCAGAAAGTCCTCTCGATGGCGTAGCAACAACTGCCCCATAGCGTCGAAGCCGGCGATCACTTGCTCTGCGTACTGCCAGACAAACACAGACCGGCCGTGCTCGCTGTCCTCATCGCGTAACCGCGGACGGTTAGGCTTCTCTGGCATCGGCACGGTCACCGATTTGTAGGCCATGGCATCGGTGCCAACATTTATCGCCTCACGGGCACCCATCGGTGGGTTGCCAACACCACCGAGTCCGCTCAAATCGCAGGGTATTGATAGAGCGTCCGGTGCAATTCGAAGGGGCAGCAGACCGCAGCGCAGTACATTGAACGCACGCGGTCGGCTGTCACCATCGGCCAGCCGCAGGGAACCCGCTACAGGTTGTAGCAGGGTTTCCAGATCTACCAGCATCGGGGTCTCGCCGTGGGCAATGAGGTTCTCGTAGTGGAAGTCGGTCGCCTCCAATGCATACAACAGCGCGACATGCGCGCCCTGGCGACGATAAAAGCGGCGCACCTGTTGCTCACTCTCACAGGCGGTGGCCGCAATGAACTCAGCCCAACCGTAATCTCCCCGGTCGATTACCGCAGGGATACGCAGCGCCGGAGGATTGCCTTCAGCACGTTCGTTCAACCAGTCGAGCATCCCGGCAAAGGCAACGTCGACGGCGAGCGAGCGCGGTTTGTACAGCACCTTGGCGCCGCGCTGGAAGGTGAGGATGGCGACTGTCTGACCCTGCTGGTGTCGATCGCTCAGGCCACTTTCAATATGCACGAGCGCACCGGGGTGCTGGCCGCCAAAGAATTGTTTCGAGAGAAGCTCGACATCCGCACAGAGCCGGTCGATCAACCGCTTGCTGTTGGTTACCCAATGTCGGCACAGGGTGGTCAAGGCGGTTTCGAGCACCGGGTACTGATCGAAGAAACGCCGGGCACCTGCCGGCGACTGGATATCCGCTTCGAAGAAGGCGAAGCGAGCCTCGGGCGTCGCCCCCTCAAGGCGCTGCTCGTAGCGGGCGATGTGCAGCTCCATGATCGATGCGCGCTGAACCATCTTTAGCGCTTCCAGCGGCAGCGCACGGGCCAACTCGGTGGCCACGCGCTCAGGCGCGCCCAGGGGTGCGAACGAGGTCTCTGTTTGCCGCCGCTGCAAAGCCAGCAGTAACGCTCGCCAGGCATCGTCCAACAAACTGCGGGCGGGCGCGAGTAGCGCAGCGTCCGGGGCCTTGTATAGATCGCCAGGTGGCATGGCATGCCACAGTGATCGCGAATCGGTGGCGGGGTTTACCTGGCTCGGCATCGTTCTTAGCC
>CBDUQI010000130.1:0-16399 GCA_965369325.1 uncultured Gammaproteobacteria bacterium | reverse complement strand
GCGGTATCTCGCCCACTTCGTCCAGAAAGAGGGTGCCGCCGTCGGCGAGTTTGAAGCGTCCTTCGCGATCACGGTGCGCGCCGGTAAAGGCGCCCTTGACATGGCCGAAGAACTCGCTTTCAAACAGCTCCTGCGGGATGGATGCACAGTTGACCTTTACCAGGGCGCGCTGCGCGCGCGGGCTGCGGGTATGGATGGCGTGCGCCACCAGCTCTTTGCCGGTGCCCGATTCGCCCACAATCAGCACGCTTGCGCTGGTATGCGCAACTGCATCCAGCCGCTCAAGCAAGGTTTGCAGGGCCGGGCTGGAGCCAATGATCTGCCCAAAATTCATGGAGATGTGCACCTCCTCGCGCAGATAGTCCCGCTCGCGTTGCAATTGTCGGCGCAAGCGTGCGTTCTCCTCGAACGCCTCGCGCAACTGGCGCTGCGAGCGGTTCAGGGTGGTAACGTCTTTGCTGGCGACCAGCAACATGGGTTCGCCGGTAGGAAACTCGGTGTGCACGGCCGAATGCAGTACCTCCAGCACCTCGCCGCTGCGGGTCACCATCTCGCGTGGATGGTTGGTGTAATCGTCAGCGGTCCCGATGTATTTGAGCGCGCCGCTCTGCAGGCTCTCTCGGGTCGCCTGGCTGAGGAAGTTTTCCATTCGCCGCCCCACCACCTCCTCACGCGCATAGCCCATGCGGCGCAACCAACGGTCGCTTGCCTCCAGTACTTGTCCATGTTCGTTCATGGTATGCAGCATGGCTGGCGTTTTGCGATAGATGCTGCGGAATTTTGCGAGCATGAAATTAGGGTCCGAAACCTCCGCATAAACGGAGATGGAGTGCATTGCGCCGGGTCCTTCGTTCGCGCACATCATGGTGCTAGCCAGGAACTCGATTGGTCCTCCCTCGCGAGTGATCAAGATCACCAGCACATTGTCGATACGCCCGGTCCGGCGCAGCAGCGCGCGGTACTCAGTGGCGATGCGCTCGGAGGACTGCTTGCTGGCGATGTCGATCGGGTTGCGGCCTATCAGGCCCTCCGGGGTGTATCCCAGCCGTTTGGCAAAGGCCTGGCTGACCGCGACAAAGCTGCCTTCGCTGTCCAGTGCGGTCGCCAAAATAGGCGTGTGGTTGAACAACCATTCGTGGGTGCTGATGTTTGTGTCAGATAAATTCATGATATTTCGTGAAAAAATTCACAATATTTCGATTGTAGCGAAATATTGTGAATTTCTAAATATAGTGGAGATCCATTAACCTATTGATAAATATATGTATGTTCAAGTTGGCACGGCGGATGCATTGTGCAATGCAGGTTAACTCATTGGAGAACGAAAATGAAGGTAGTCAACAACGCGCAACGTCTGCTTACCCTGACACTGTTGGGCGTCGTTGCAGGCCTCGCCCCTGTGGTAGGCACCGCTGCTGAGCAGCCGGAAGAGCAGATCCGCATTGCATCACTCAACACGACGCTGTTGCAGGCGCAGGCAGCGCTGGAGAGCGGTATCAACCGCATGAACGCGGACTTGCTGGAGGATTTGCAGGACGATCTTGAGCTGCGGTTGCGTAGCCAGATCGAGAAAGCATCCGAGCATTTGCATATGCCGATCACCGGGCTGACCCACCAGGGAAGCTAGCAAAGCAAGAGAATTGGACGGGTTTTCTGTGACCCTGCCCGGGCCGGCTAGTGGATCTTCCCCCGTAACAACGAGATCCGGCCCTGACGCGCATCCCGCTCGCCCATCCCCCCCCCCAGTGGGCACGGGATGTCAGGCGGTCGGCCCTGGGCAGGGCGCGGAAAACCAGGTCCATCAATAGTGACGCTCCCTTCGGGGAGCGTTTTTTTAAACGCCCGATTGGCTCTGCGCTGTCAGTGGCAAGTATTGATTGGTATCGCTCAGCAGGGGTGCCAGTGAGTCCATGCGTTGCGGCAGGTAGTAGTAGTATCCCTGACCAAGGCGCCCGCCCAACTGCAACACCAGGTCGCGTTGTTGTGCAGTCTCAATACCTTCGGCGATTACCTCAAGATCCAACACCTCGGCCAGCGTGATGATCATGTGCGCCAGCTGCGCACTGCGCGGACGCATGGTCAGATCAGTGACAAATGTACGGTCGATCTTGAGCTGGTCGAATTCGTATTTGTTCAAGTAGCTAAGCGATGAGTATCCAGTACCGAAGTCATCTAATGACAGGCGCACGCCCAGCTCGCGCAGTTGAGCAAACACATTGGTTATTCTTTGCGGTTCGCTGATCAGAACGTGTTCGGTCAGCTCCAGCACCAGGCAGGATGCCGGTAACCCAAGGCTGTTGAGCAGGTTATCCAACCAGCCGACCAGCTTCGGATGAATGAAATGTCGCGGGGAGATATTCACATTCAGCCGCAACCCGGCGAGATCTGGTGCTTGCTCTATCAGTCCCGCCAGTTGAGTTAGTGACTGGCGCAGTATGCACTCCCCAAGATTGATTATTAGGTCTGAGCCTTCGGCCAACGGAATGAAACGGTCCGGGGTGAATTTACGCCCGTAACTGTCTTCCCACCGGGCCAGGGCCTCAAGCGCGATGGGGCGGGCCGTATGCAAGTCCACGATCGGTTGGAAAACCGGGAAGATCTCGCCGTGGTCGATCGCGTGCGAGAGGTTCTCCTGGATCGTAATCTTCTCCAGCGCCTCGCTTTGCATCTTGGGCACGAACGCCGTGACCGTGCCCTTACCGTTGTACTTGCCCTCGTACATGGCAAGGTCTGCATGGCGTAGCAGATCGCTAGCGGTATCGTGCCCATTGAAGGCGGCGGTGCCGATGCTCGCTGACGGGTTCCATTTGACCTGCCCCAGTCGCATTGGCTGGCGGATGCGGCCAAGCAGTCGCTCTGCCAGCTCCGTCTCGCTCACGTTGCCTTTTGGATCAAATACCATCACAGCAAATTCATCGCCGCCGAGCCTGCAAGGTATGTCGGTCTCGCGTACCGCCCGCCCAATGCGCTCGGCAATGGTGCGCAGAAACATGTCGCCAGCCTGATGTCCCATCAGATCGTTGATCTGCTTGAAGTCGTCGATGTCGATCAGCATCAGGCCAAGGCGCGCGTCGCTGCTACTAAGCCCGTCGATGCGCTCCTCCAGGGTTTGTCTGAAATAGGTTCTGTTGGGCAGACCGGTGAGCGGATCGTAGCGGGCTTGATGCTCAATGCGCCGCTCCAGCTCGCGCTCCTCAGTAATGTCTCGCACAAAGGCCGTGCGTACGGTCGAAGAATGGGTATGCACGGTGGAGACGGAAACGCTGCACAGGCGTGTGGTGCCTTTAGCGGTACGCATAAACACCTCACCGCGCTGACCCTCCTTATTCGCGATGGCGAGAATCCAGTTCTCGACCCCCAGTTGCCGCTCACGCCAGGGCTCATGCTCCGCGAGTTCACTGGAATGTCGCCCAAGCACCTCAGTGCGTTTATGCCCCCACAGTTGTTCGGCCGAGCGGTTGAAGAAGGTTACCGAGTTGTCATCGGCAATGGTCACCACCGCGTCAGTCGCTTGCTCTAGAGTTTGGAACAAGGTTTGATGCTCGTGCTTGTCGGCGGTGACATCCCGCGCGATAACAATCACTTCATCGTTGTCGCTGGCACCCGGTATGCCGGCGCCAGCGCGCGAGGTGCGTACATCCAAAATACGCGACTCGCTTTCGACACGCAGCGGCACGCACGTGCGGTTAATGCCGACCTTGGGCGCATGTGCCACCATATCAAGCACCCAGTCGCGTAACGTGTCCGGAAGCTCACTCAGCGGCATGCCAGAGGTGACCTGATCGGTCAGCCGTTGCAGGGTGCCGTTGCTGACGCGTAGCGAGTAAAGCGCCTGACCACGTATGCGCATGTGCAGATCGGCGGCGATATCCAAATCGTTAAGCAGGTTCTCCTCGGCCACGGCAAGAATGTGCTGGTTGTCGATGCTCTGCTGTAGCTTCTGGTTTAGACGCCGTAAGTCCTCCAGCTGCTGTTTTTGAGCCTGCAGCAAGATCACATGCTCCAGCGCGGAATCATGCGGCGCAAAATCGCTCACTCTAAGCCCGTGCGCGGTCAGTTGCTCCGAGTCAGAGAACCAGGGTGAGCCCACAAAGTTGACCTTGCCCTGCTCGGGCGCCACCACCATCTGTCCGCGCATGCGCAGTCCGCTGCCTTTCAGGCGCAGTACGTAAACTTGATCAGGCAACTGGCACAACGCCTCAAAACTGAGTTCTGGCAGGTGCGGATGTTCCACATCGAGCAGATCTTGCAGTGGCACGTTCTCATGTTTGCCGTCGACCAACGGTGCCAGCGACGGGCCAGTAATGCTCACCCGCAACTCAACGTCCAGTTCGAAGCTAAACGGAAACAAACGAACCAGCAACTGGTCGGCGTAGCGCATTTCCTTTGCCATCTTCCCTAAGCCGCCATATTTTTTGTGTAGGTTACGTGGAACCGCACGGTGCTATCGTGGGCACGCTTGCCGGCTGCCCGCACTTGTACTGGTGTGTTAAACCGTTTTCCCAAGCCTTTGAGTAACCCCACCACCAGCGGCTCCAACCCTTGGCGGGCGGAGTAGTAGCCAACGATGCATCCACCGCTTGGGTTAATTGTGCAGCTGAAACTGGGTGGCTTCAGCTCGGGCATGGACAGGCGCACACGTGCGTGCAGAGAGTCGAGGTTGCTAAGGAAGTCCTCAAAGGTGTCGCCAGCGGCGTCCATGACGGGGCCATAGCCTTCCTGTGCGGTGTACAGCACCCAGTACTCGCCAAACCGCTCAAGCAGTGCGGCCGAGTCCATCGCTAGTTCTTCACTGGCAGCCTGTATCAGCCCAAAGGTCAATTCATCCGGATAGGCGTCCATGCTGATAAACGTGTCAATATCCACCCCGGCCCGATGACGAATGTTGTACCACAACACCTCACCGCCCTGAGCTAAAGCGAAATCCTTGATTCCGCGATTGATCAATCCGTACATGCCGTCCTCTGCATAATCCTTCATGAGGTGCTATCGGCCGTTATATTGTCGGCCTTGAGCAAGTGGGCGGCATAAGGTGCGGTAGGGCGGCCAGTTTTCCAACTGGGTCACGGGTCGGCCAACATTAAGCCATCGCAGGGGAGGTAAGACACCGGATGAGGGGCGCTACTTATGTCAGTTTGGGACGCTCTGAAGGGAGTGGATGCGGATCGTTTGGTCATTATTATCCGGTGCGGGCTCGCGATATTAGGGACGGGAGATCACGCTTTGTCCTAGAATAAAGACTGTCGGGCCAACGCCGGTCTTAACGGAGCGCTACGCTTATGTCCGTCCTGCCCGTTATTACGCAACCGGTCAGTACCTCACGGCGCGGCCGTCCTGATGCTGGCTGCCTTCGTGATGGCCGGGCATTCGCGCGCCTGCTCGGCTGGGTGGTGTTGGCCGTGTCGGCGTGCGGGCTGGTACAGCCGGCACCCAGCGCTGCGGCAACATCGGCGCGGGCGCCCAGCGTTGAGCCGCCCGCAGCCGTGGATCAAGCTCGCCTCCTGCGATTGGGTGTGCTGCGCTTTGGCACGGTTAACTGGGAATTGGACGTAATGCAGCGTCACGGTTTCGCGCGCGCCCGGGACGTGCAAATTGACGTCGTGCCGCTGGCGTCCAAAAGCGCATTGTCCTCGGCACTGATCAACGGCCAGGTCGATGTGATTGTGGGGGACTGGTTATGGGTCTCCAGCCAGCGCCATCTGGGCAACCATCAGAGCTTTGTGCCGTACTCCATGTCCGTGGGATCGCTGGTGGCCGGGCGGGACGTGTCGTCACTGGCGGACCTGCGCGGGCAGACCATCGGCGTGGCCGGAGGTCCAACGGACAAAAGCTGGCTACTGCTGCGCGCGCACGCGCGCAAGACGTTGGATCAGGATCTGGAAGAAGTCACCGAACAGGTATTCGCGCCTGCGCCCCTGTTGAATGAGTTGCTGCAAGAGGGAAGGCTGGCTGCGGTGATTACCAACTGGAACTATGCTGTGCGTTTGAATGCGGGCGGTTTCGATACGCTGGTGCCGGTGTCCAGCATTTTGCCGTCGCTGGGGATCGATACCCCTATTCCGCTGCTTGGATGGATTTTTGACGAGCGTTGGGCGAACGAGCACACCTCGATGCTGGGTGATTTTTTTGCGGCGGCGTACGAAGCTAAAGAACGGCTCGGCAAGTCCGATGAGGAATGGGAGCGGTTGGGCAGTGTGCTGGGCGTTGAGGATTCGAGCGTGCTGGCCCGTATGCGCGCGGTGTATCGCGCCGGCATCCCGCGCGAGTTTACACAGGCGCACGTGCGCGCATCTGCACGCGCCCTGCAGGTACTCAACGCGGAGGCCGGCCGAGCACTTGATATCGTCGAGCCCGAACTGGCCCGAGGTACCTTCTGGTCGGGCTTTCGCGTGCCTTAACTTTTGCCGGTGATGTTGTGCTGCTTCATACGGTAGCGCAGGGTCATGCGGGTAACGCCGAGCTCGCGCGCGGCCTGTGACACATTGCCGTTGGTACGTGCCAGTGCGCTGGTGATCAGATGAGCTTCGGCTTGCTCCAGCGTTTGCGACGCATCGGCGTCGGCGGACTGATCAACGGCTGGTGTTGGGCCGGGCGTCTCGCCAAACAGGGCTTGTGGGCTTAGCACCTCGCCCTCGCTTAGCAGTACGGCCCGCTCCACCAGATGCGCCAGTTCCCGCACATTGCCGGGCCAGGCGTAGGCCCGGATTGCGGCGCGGGCTTGGGCATTGAAAGTGGGTGCCTGTACGCCAAATCGCTTGGCGGTGGCTTGTGCGAAATGCTCGGCCAACAGGCACGCGTCCTCACCCCGCATGTGCAGGGCAGGCATCTCGATGTTCAGTACCTTCAAACGATAGAACAAATCTGCGCGGAACTGCCCGCTGGCAATTTGTGCTTCCAGATCACGATTGGTCGCGGCAACGAACCACGCGCGGATCGGGCGTTCGCCAGAGCTGCCAACACGGCGTACCTGCCGCCGCTCAAGCACTGACAGCAGCTTCGCCTGCATCTCGGGTGGCAATTCGCCGATTTCATCCAGAAACACAGTGCCGTCTTCGGCGGCTTCAATCAGGCCGGTGCGGTCGGCCACGGCTGAGGTGAACGCGCCGCGTTTGTGCCCGAACAGTTCACTCTCCGCCAACTCCGTCGGCAGTGCGGTGCAATCGACATGCACAAACGGCCGTTTAGCCCGCACGCTATGTTCGTGCAACAGGCGCGCGGCGAGCCCCTTTCCTGTGCCCGTGGGGCCGACGATGAGCACATTGGGCGCCTGCTCAGTGCCCGCCAGGCTAGCGATTTGTTTAATTTGTTGGCGAATCCGGACGATGCTCTCACTGGCACCAATCATATTTTCGTTGGGGGTGGAATGCTGTTCGCGCTCTCGGCTGTATGCCAGTTGCTTGTCTCGTTTGGCCCCTTCAAGCACGCGGCTGACGGTTAAGCCCAGCTCTTCCAGATCGATGGGTTTTTTCAGATAGTCGCGAGCGTTGAGTTTCATTGCGCTTACCGCCTGCTCCAGATCGCCGAACGCTGTCAACACTACTACCGGCACATCGGCAGCCTCGCCCTTTCGCAGCGCTTCCAGCAGATCCATTCCGTTGCCATCGGGCAGACGCATGTCGAGCAGAATCAAGTCGGGACGGCGGCTGGCCAAATGTGCGCTGGCTTGCGCGAGCGTGTCGGCGATCTGGCAGTCGTAGCCCTGTTTGCTCAGGTGCCGATTGACCGCTTTGGCAAACATACCCTCGTCTTCGACAATCAGGATGTGCATGATGCGCAGGGTGTCCTTAGGTGTTCTCTGGCCGTGGCAGCGGCAGCTGCACAGTTACCTGGGTGCCCCCGCTGTGCGCACGCTCGAAGTCTATGTGCCCGCCGTGCGCACGCACCACCTTGAACGCAAAAGGGATGCCCAGCCCGGTGCCCATCGGCTTGGTGCTGGGGCCGGGCGAGAGGTCCTGCGGGATTTGCGGCGTGGTCATGCCGGTGCCCTCATCGCTGATGCCCACGCTGGCCTGTAGCGCATCGCTGCTCAGGCTCAGGCGTACAACGCCGCCTTCGGGCGAGGCCTCGATAGCGTTGTTAATCAGCCCGTGCAGCGCCTGCTCCATCAGGTCGACATCCAGAGTAACGGCGATGGTCTCGTCCCAGTCGCTCCGCTCCACCCGGATAGATTTCTGTGTTGCTTTGGGCCGCAGTGGTTTTTCGGCACCGTCGATCACCTGCGCCAGCAGTGCGCTGCGCGGATGCGGTTTCAACGGGTGCAGGTAGCTCAGCAGCGAGGAGACCCAGCGCTCAAGTCGGTCCACCGAGTCAATAATGCCGGTGCGCAGTTCTTCCAACTCCTCTGGCTGATCAAAGTCGGCCACCTGGGCGCTGGCGCGTATGCTGGCAAGAGGATTGCGGATATTGTGCGCGACCACCGGCACCAGCGCACCCAAGGCTGCCTGGCGCTCCTTGGCCAGCAGTGCGTCGCGGCTGGCAGCAAGGTCGCGCGCCATGTCGTTAATGGAGCCGGCGAGTGTATTTAGCTCGCTTACCCCATGTGGGTTGATATGAGTGGCCAGATCGCCCGCGCTCATGCGCGTCGCGCCTTGGATTATGTGCTCCATGGGTCGAACAAACCCGGCCCGCCAGGCCCAGCGCGAAAACAGCAGTAACCCAAGCGCGGCGACGATAGGCACGCTGATGAGGGTGGGCGCCAGCTGGTTCCAACGCGCAAGATTACGCTCCAGCTCCGCGCGACGGCTGGATATCAAGCTCACCAGGCCTTGGAATGCGGTCTCGAAGTCGCCCAGGATCAGCCGTTCGTACGCCGGGTCCAGTTGTTCGATGCGTGCGCCCTCGCTCATCGCCAGCGCGCTGACGAACAGCTTGTTCATCTCTGTTTGCATCAGTTCGTACGATTTGCGCATTTCATCCACTGCCTTTGACTCATGCGCATTAGCGGTAAGGTTGGCCAGCTGATTAAACCGGAAGTCGATTCGATACAACGCTGCCCAATACTTCTCCAGCGCGGTGGGCTCATTGATTAACTGCGCGCGGGTAACCTCCTTTATTTCGCGAAATACATCGCCGCGCAGCACCTGTGCCTCCGACAGCAGCGAGTTGATTTGCACCGCCTCAACTGAGGACTGTTGCCAGAAATAGGCCCACATGCCGCCGAGCGCCGCCGTCACTAGCACCAGCACGACGAAGGCCGCTTCCAGCAGGCGAATAAGCCCGCGGAGCGAGTTGGGGGCCAGGCGCATCCTAGTGGTGGCCTGAAAGGGTGACTTGACGAGTGTTCAACATGGGTGCATTTTGCGGCAACAACCTGGCAATAGTGTACTTCATGCGCAATTACTATCCCCAAATTGAACCTTTCGACGTGCGTCATCTGGCGGTAGCGGGCGGTCATCAGGTGTACGTTGAACAGTGCGGCTCCCCAAGCGGAATTCCCGTGGTATTTTTACATGGCGGTCCTGGCTCGGGATGTGGCCCGGAGCATCGTCGCTACTTTGATCCCAGGCGCTATCGGGTGGTGCTTTTCGATCAGCGTGGCAGCGGTCGCTCGATGCCGCACGGACGCTTGACGGACAACAACACGCCCGCGCTGATCGCGGACATGGAGCAGATACGCGAGACCCTCGGCATCTCCCAATGGCTGTTGTTTGGTGGCTCATGGGGCTCGACATTGGCGCTTGCCTATGCGCTGGCCCAGCCGCAGCAGGTACTCGGCATGGTGTTACGTGGCAGTTTTCTGGGCACGCGGCCCGAAGTGGACTGGCTGCTGGAACCGGGCGGTGCGCAACGGATGTTTCCGGAGGTTTATCCCCAGTTTGAGGCAGGCGCCGAGCGTGCCACCGGGCAGACAATGCTGGAAGCGTACAGCGTAGCGGTAAACAGCCACCAGGCAGACCGAGCCTGGCGCGCCGCTAGTGCATGGGATGCGTGGACCAGCACCGTCGCCACGCACACGCTTAATCCCTCGCCCTCCCGTGCCGACCGTACTCCGCCCGATACCGAGCATCGCGCGATGCGTATTCGCAAGGTCGCATTGGAGTGCCACTACGCCATGAACCGATATTTTTTGCCGGAGGCTGGCTTGCTTGATGGATTGCGGGCATTACAGGGGATAACCGTAATGCTGGCGCACGGGCGCTTAGATATTATGTGTCCGCTGCGTTCCTCGTGGTGCATCCAACAGGCGCTGGGCGAGCAGTGCGCGCTTCAAATCGTGCCCAGTACCGGGCATTTGGGCAATGAGCCCGGCATGGTGGACGCGTTGGTGTCTATGGCGGACGAATTTGCCCTAGTCTTGCAGGCGCACCAGCAATAGCGGCGGCCGGGCGCCTGGCCGGCCGCTTCAGGTGTCCGCGAGGTCCCCTACTGAAACCATTTACGGCGCCGGGACAGGCGCCCGAGTGATGCGCGCTTGGCGGCATTGCGCCGCTTCGGGCCGCGCAAGCCGCAAATGCGGCACTGGTAGTTATCTCCGGATTCGGTGCTAATCCTCTCATAGGCGACAACACCGCATTTTGGACACCGTTCGAACAAAGGAAACGCGTTCATCCTGGAACTCCGTTACGCATAAGGTGTGAGGTGATAACCCCAGCATAGCCGGGCGCACGGTTAAGTGAAATTGTTGATGACTTTTGTTTGCATAGTCCCGACGAGCGCTAGCCGGTACTGCGAGGAGCGTGTACGGTTGGCGCAGATGGCGCGCGCGGCTGGTGAGGATCGACGAGTTGCTGCCAGGGGCGCGGCCGTTGGCCTTTTTTACACAGGAGTTGGCTTTGGCCAATAAGAGTTCATTCCCCGCTAAAGTGTGTGTGCATTCCAGAAAACAGCTGCTGGACGGTTTTTTTCGAGTGCATGAAGTGGTCTGTGAGTTTGAGCAGTTCGATGGCAGTATGTCCGCGCCCGTGCACCGGTTGGTGCTGGACCTTGGCGATGCCGTGGCCGCGGTGGTGCGCGATACCGACACTGACGAGCTCATACTGATTCGCCAGTTCCGCCTGCCTGCGCTGGCGGCCGGGCACGGCTGGATGGTGGAGGTGGTGGCGGGGTTTGTGGGCAGCGACGCCACCCCGGAGGCGGCGGTTGCCCGCGAGATGGTAGAGGAGATAGGCTACGCTCCGCGCCGGCTGCAGTTGATAAATACGTTCTATTCATCACCTGGTGGCAGTACGGAGCGGGTGTTTCTCTACTATGCCGAGGTCGATCAACATACCCGTCAGGGCGCTGGCGGTGGGCTTGCCAGTGAGGCTGAGAACATCCAGGTACTGCGAGTGAGCTCGGCACAGGCCCGCGAATGGCTCAGCGCCGGTCGGGTGGTGGATGCTAAAACACTGGTGGCGCTTCAGTATATGAGCTTGCGCGAGGCGGGGCTGACAGAATGAGTTATTGGAGACAGATGTGACAACCGCGTCGGTAGCCAGCACCGGGCAGTCGATACTGACGGATGCGATCGATCAGGGCCGCCTTAGTTTTGCCCAGGTGTTAATCGTTGGCATTTGTATTTTACTGAACGTGCTGGACGGGTTTGATATCACGACCATGGCGGTGAGCAAAAAGGCCATTGCCGGCGATCTTGGTTTAAGCGCCAGCCAACTGGGCTACCTGGACGGCATAGCGTTGGCGGGCATGTGCCTGGGGGCGATGTTCCTTGGGGCAATGTCGGATCTGATCGGACGCCGCCGAATGATTCTGATCAGTATTAGCGTGATCTCCATTGCCATGTTTCTGACCGCGCTGGTGCAGAACTTCTCACAGTTTTTTGTCATTCGCTTGATCACTGGGCTGGGGGTTGGTGCGATGCTGGCGAGTATCGCCACGATTGCCTCTGAGTTTTCGCCAGAGCGCTACCGCAGCCTGGCAGTCACGGTGGCGACGGCTGGCTATCCGCTTGGCGCGATGCTCGGGGGCACCTTCGGCCCCGGTTTGATCAATAATTGGGGCTGGCAAGGTGTGTTTTACTTCGGCGCTGCCGCCACTGCCGTGATGGCGACGATTGCGCTGCTGTTTCTGCCGGAATCGCTGCAGTTTCTACTCGTACGCCAGCCGCGCAATGCGCTGGCGAAAGCCAATCGCGTACTCGTGCGGCTTCAAGCCCGCCCGCTGGATGCGCTGCCACCGGCGCTGGGTCAGGCGCATGCGGGTGTGATGAAAACCGTATTCGGCCTGTTCGACAACCTGGGGGGGTTGTTTCGCGATGGACTGGCGCGCAAAACGCTGCTGCTGTGGCTGACATTTTTCCTTTGCTTTATCAGTCTGTATTTTCTGATGAGTTGGATCCCTTTTTTGATTGAGGACTCAGGCTTCAGTCGCGCGCAGGGAGGCAAAGCTTTCGCCTTGTTTAACGTTGGCGGGGTGATTGGTATCGTGACGTTGGGCGCACTCAGCACGCGCTACCACCTGAGTGCTACCATCGGCACGTTCTTGCTGTTATCCGCCGTGTTCATGGTGGTGTTCGCCAACGCCCAGGGCTCCTATGGCATGTTGATGATGCTGATCCTGGTTATCGGCATCCTGCAGCAGGGCGGTTTTACCGGTCTTTATGCATGTGCAGCAAAGATCTACCCGAGTGAGATTAAGGCGACCGGTCTTGGTTGGGCGATAGGGCTCGGGCGCATCGGGGCGGTGGCTGGCCCGGCGACCGCAGGCGTGTTGATCGACCGGGGCATCGATATGAACACCAACTTTATGATATTCGCCGTGCCGATGCTGTTGGGCGGCCTGATGGCCTACACGCTGAAAGTGCGTTAGCCGGATCTAGCCGCTTTCGCTAAGCGCGCGCGAGTTTTTCAGGTTGCGGAACACCAGCGGGTGTTCGTCTTTGCCCAATGTCGCCGCTGCCTGATCGACAGCCTGTAGAATCTTATCGTGATGCGGCGATTTACTGCACACCGGATCGGCTGCCGTGGCATCGCCGGTGAGCATAAAGGCTTGGCAGCGGCAGCCGCCAAAGTCTTTTTCTTTTTCCGAGCAACTCCGGCAGGGCTCACTCATCCAATCGAAACCGCGGAATTTGTTAAACGCCTCTGAATCATTCCAAATCTGCCCGATGCTCAGCTCGCGCACATTGGGAAAGCTCAGTCCCGGTAGCTGAGCAGCGGCGTGGCAGGGCAACGCACTGCCGTCCGGGGCGATGGTGAGAAAAGTAGAGCCCCAGCCGTTCATGCAGGCCTTGGGGCGCTCTTCGAAGTAGTCCGGCACCACGAACAGGATTTTCATTTTCCCCTCGTTACGCGCCTTGTGTTCATTGGCGATGCCCTCGGCCACTTTTACTTGCTCGCGCGAGGGCATGAGCAGATCGCGGTTTAAAAAAGACCAGCCATAGTATTGTGTGTTTGCCAGCTCTACATAGTCAGCCTTCAGCACCGCGCACATGCTCAGGATTTCATCCAACTGCTCAATGTTGTGCCGATGCAGCACGATATTCAGCACCATCGGGTAGCCGTGCTCTTTAACCAGGCGCGCCATCTCCAGTTTGTGCTCAAAGCTGCGGGTGCCAGCGATAAAATCGTTCACCTCTTGGCTGCTCGCCTGGAAGCTGATCTGAATATGATCAAGCCCGGCTTCGCGGAACGCTTTGATGCGTTGCTCGTTCATGCCAACGCCGGAGGTGATTAAGTTGGAGTAGTAGCCCAACGCCTTGGCCTCGGCGATGAGTATCTCCAGATCTTTGCGTACCAGCGGCTCGCCGCCAGAAAAACCAATCTGCAAAGAGCCCATCTTGCGCGCCTCGCGCATCACCCGGATCCAGTGCTCGGTTTCCAGCTCTTTGCGGTAAGTACCAGCGAAGTCCACCGGGTTTGAGCAGTACGGGCATTGCAGCGGGCACTTGTAAGTCAGCTCCGCCAGCAGCCACAGCGGAAGCGAGGGTTTAGCTGAAGTTGAGCCAGCCGTTGCCATTTGCCACCTCCATAAATTGCATCACATCCGAGGATAAGTCGTCCTCGCCAAAGGCCTTCTCCAGTAACGTGGTAATGCCCTCGATGCTGGTCTTGCCGTCGCAGCGGCTCAGTATTTCGCCCGCGGCTTGGTTCAACTTGACCATGCCTTCCGGGTAGAGCAGCACATGTGCCTCTTGTGCCGGCTCGTACTGCAGGCGAAAGCCGCTGTCCAGGACGGGCACCGAGGTCTTGCTTAAACTCATCTGCGACTGGCCTCATCATCGACGTTGTAGAAAGGGGGCATCTCCTGCACGTATGCCATCCACATGGCATCGAGCATGGTCCACAGAATATTCAGCTTGAATTGCAGAATGTTTAGTGCGTATTCCTGCTGCTCACGTGTGCGGAAGTAATCCAGCGTAATCTGCAGCCCGTGCTCTACATCACGCCGGGCTTCACTCAGCCGCTTGCGAAAGTAGCTGTAGCCGGAGGTATCTATCCACGGATAGTGCGTCGGCCAGGTATCCAGCCGGTTCTGATGAATTTTGGGCGCGAACAGCTCGGTCAGCGACGAACACGCAGCCTCCTGCCAGGTGGCGCGACGGGCGAAGCTGACATAGGCGTCGACCGCGAACCGCACGCCTGGTAACACGTGCCGCTCAGATTCGACTTCTTCGCGACTCAGGCCGACGGCCTCGGCCAGTTGCAGCCAAGCCTCAATGCCGCCTTTCTCGCCGCCGATGCCATCGTGGTCAAGAATGCGCTGCACCCATTCGCGGCGCACATCACCATCGCGGCAATTGGCCATGATGGCGGCGTCCTTTATCGGGATGCTGGTTTGATAGTAAAACCGGTTGGCGACCCAGCCTTTGACCTGCGCTTTGCTCATCTCCCCGTTGTGCATGCGCACGTGGTAGGGATGGGCGATGTGGTAAAAGCGTTCTTTGGCGCGTAGTTGCTGCTCAAACGCCTGCCGGCTCCAAGCGGGTGCGTTCGGATCGACCTGCGGTTGCACGATGCTCATGGCGGCTTGCCGTCTCTAATACCGTGGGCACAAAAAAACCGCAGTCACCCGGCCCAGAGTGCTCTACGGCCTCAGCAAATCTCCAATTTAAGAACCGGCCGAAACCTCAAGCCCCGGCCGGCCCCAAATGAATCGGACTAGCGATTCGCGATGTACATCGTCACTTCGAAGCCGAAGCGGATGTCATCGTAGGCAGGTGTTGACCATTTCATGGCATGTCCCCTTAATAACCAATTCACTTTTATGAGACGGCGGTTGAGCGAATCAATCGCGGCCTCACCTGAACTAAATATGCATGTAGCATGCCACTTAGGCTTAATGAGTCATGTTTTATATTTATCAGGTGCTTAGGCTCTAGCCGCCTGCCACTAGATACCCGAGGTGGTTGTTATAAACCACTCAAATTAGCCTGTTGGTTCTTTTGAGGTGGTTGTAAAGAACCAGTCAGATCTCTAGGTGCATGCCGTCAAACGAGACTTCCCAGCCGGCGGACTCCACCTCCAGACGCTGCTGCGAGTCTGTGGCAAGAATGGGGTTGGTGGTATTGATGTGGATAAACACTCGCCGGCCAATGTCGATATTCGCCAGCGCCGCCACGGTGCCCTCAGGGCCAGAGACGCTCATGTGGCCCATCCGTTTGCCGGTCTTAATACCCACGCCGTCGCGGACCATTTCATCGTCCACCCATAACGTACCATCGAAGAACACCAGGGGTGCACCGTCGAGGCGCTTCAGCAACCAGTCCGGGGCGCTGGCACAGGCGGGGATGTAGAAGAACTTGGTGGCGCCCTGTGCGTCACGCACTTCCAGCGCGATGGTGTCCTCGTCGACGGAGCCAAAGTTATCCCCTTTGCTCTCATCTTCCAGCCAGAGCGCAACTTTGCCGGGCACGGCGAACGGCACTACGGTAATGCCAAGCGGCTTGTTCCTGGGCCCGGTCAGGGCCAGCGGCTCGTCCAGGCGAATGTTCAGGCGCTGTACAAACTTGGGGTTCAGCACATTAAAGATGCTGTTGGCACCCAGCACGCCGGTTACCCGCTCAGTCGCGAACAGATTGAACGCCTGGGATTCGCGCAGATTAATCAACCCGGCGGTGTGGTCCACGTCCGCATTGGTTAGCAACACCGCCTGGATCGGGCTGTAGCGCAGTGGGTGCTCCGCCTTGGGTTGCAGTACGTCGTTCGCAGCAATCTGCGCTCGCAGGTCGGGCGAGCAGTTAAACAGTACCCACTGATCGCCGTCGGCGCTGACAGCAATGGAGGATTGCGTGCGCGATGGTGCCGCAGGGTCGCCTTGGCGCGCACGCCGGCTGTTGGGATGATTACAATTCCACTGTGGGTAGCCACCGCCTGCAGCCGACCCCAAAACCCGAATTTTCATGATGTGACGTACCTGAATTAGGCGGAGACTGAATCGGGCGCGTTGCTTATGGTTTGCAGGTGTGCCACCCGGTCGACGACGCGGTTACGCCCTTCTGCTTTGGCTTGGTACAGGCGTTCAT
>CBDUQI010000129.1:0-16522 GCA_965369325.1 uncultured Gammaproteobacteria bacterium | reverse complement strand
TACCAATACAGCGCGCCGGGAGATAAGTATCTGGTGTATATCGAGGGTTATCGCTCGCACCGCGCCGATGGGCAACAAGACCTCACCACATACTCGGAGATTATTGGCGAGGTCGCCAGCAGCTACGTGTACCACGTCAGCACGGATTTCTGGGATGCCTATCTGGCCGGCGATGAGAATGCACGCCAGCGGCTACTGGACGGCGAGCTGGCTCAACTAAGTGACGGGCTCGTCACCATGTCGGCCAAATAAACTTGCCCACGCCGGGCGCAAGCGCACGGGGCGGTTGAGCTTACTCGCCCAGCCGTGGCCAGCTGGCATGCCCGCGATCGATCATGCGATCGCGATTGCGGGCCCAGCGATCGCGTAATCGCTCGCTGAAGTTGAGATAAAGCTTGCCGTCCACGATGTCGAACACGGTGGGATCGCTACGGATCAGGCGCTGGCGGGCCGCCACACCAAACGCACAATAGCCGCCAAACTGCGGCATGTAGTCGGCCGGGGAGACTTTGAACAGGTCCATGTTCTGTGCATTGGAAAAGCGCCACATCACCCCGTCTTGCTCCAGCGCAAACTTCTTCTTGCCCCGCACCGCCCGGCCATCGACAAAGTAGGCAACCGGATCGTAGCCTTCCAGCGCTACGCCACCCGGCGCAAAGGTCTCGCCAGCGTTTACCAGGGCCGCCTGCAACAGGCCCGTGAGCCCCAGTACCAGGATCAAAATCAGTTTGTTCATCGGTTTCTCCTCTGCCTACCGGCGTTCGCGGCGCGGCTTTTATCATATCAGTGCAGGATGAACGTCGCCTGAATTAAAGAAAACGACAATTTACACAGAGTTTCACGTGTTTTTTGTTGCTTTGCGGGGCCAGTTCGTAGAGAATTCCGGCTCTCTCAGCAACCAGGTGAAACAGGAGTTTATGCCTAAAGCAGATGCAATCCAGATGCAGGGGACCGTTACCGAGACCTTGCCAAACACGTACTTCCGGGTAGAGCTGGAAAATGGTCACGTGGTGACCGCCCATATTTCCGGCAAAATGCGCAAGCACTACATCCGTATTCTTACCGGCGATACCGTCACGGTCGAACTCACCCCTTACGATCTGAGCAAGGGGCGCATCGTTTACCGCAGCCGCTAGTTCTCGCCAGCAGGCAAAGCCGCAGCCGCGCGATTTGCCTTACTTAACACGACTGCCTCAATGCAACGCTTTGCGCATGCCGCTCAGCGACGTTGCTGTTCAGCGAACAGGCACCGGTTCGTGACCTTCTTTGGTCTCAAGTGCCAGCTTGTCGTCGCTAACGCTAACCGATACCCGCCCCCCTTTGGATAACTTGCCGAACAGCAGCTCCTCAGCCAGCGGGCGCTTTATGCGGTCCTGAATTAAGCGTGCCATTGGGCGTGCGCCCATTTTCTCATCGTAGCCGTGGCGCGCAATCCAGTCGCGTGCATCTTCGTCGACCTCGATGGCCACGCCCTTCTGATCCAGTTGGGCTTCTAACTCGACAAGCAGCTTATCGACCACCCGCATGACGACATCCAGCGACAGCGACCTGAACTGAATCACCGCATCCAGCCGGTTGCGAAACTCCGGCGTGAACATGCGCTTGATCACTTCCACACCATCGCCCGTGTGATCTTGCCGGGTAAAGCCGATGGATGCCCGACTCATTTCCTGGGCGCCCGCATTAGTGGTCATGACAATCACGACGTTGCGAAAATCGGCTTTGCGACCATTGTTGTCGGTGAGTGTGCCGTGATCCATCACCTGCAGCAGCAAGTTGAAGACCTCCGGATGCGCTTTTTCGATTTCATCCAGCAGCAGAACACTGTGCGGCTGTTTATTCACCGCTTCGGTGAGCAGCCCACCCTGATCGTAACCCACGTAACCTGGCGGAGCGCCAATCAACCGTGAGACGGTATGTCGCTCCATGTACTCGGACATATCAAAACGGATGAGTTCCACGCCCAGGGACATTGCCAACTGGCGGGTGACCTCGGTTTTGCCCACGCCGGTGGGTCCGGCGAACAGAAACGATCCCACCGGCTTGTTTTCATCGCCAAGGCCGGAGCGGGACATCTTGATGGCGCCCGCCAGCGTGTTGATCGCTTGGTCCTGGCCGAAGATCACCAGCTTCAGGTCGCGCTCAAGGGTGCGCAGCAAATCGCGGTCGCTGGAGGAGACGCTCTTGGGAGGAATCCTGGCCACTTTCGCCACGATGTTCTCGATATCCGTCACGGTGACCTTCTTCGGGCGCTCATCGGCGGGCCGCAGACGCATATTAGCGCCCGCCTCATCTATCACATCAATCGCCTTATCGGGCAACTGCCGGTCGTTAATATGGCGTGCGGAGAGCTCGGCCGCCGCTTCCAGCGCCGCGCGCTCGTAGGAGATGCCATGATGCTCCTCGAAGCGGGAGCGCAGCCCGGCCAGAATGGCCACCGTTTCATCAATACTAGGCTCAGGGATATCAATCTTCTGAAAGCGCCGCGCCAGAGCGTGGTCTTTCTCGAAAATGCCCCGGTACTCCTGGTAGGTCGTTGAGCCGATACAGCGCAGCTCGCCATTCGCTAACACGGGTTTAATGAGGTTGGATGCATCCATCACACCGCCCGAGGCCGCCCCTGCGCCGATCAGGGTGTGGATCTCGTCAATAAACAGCACCGCACCCGGCGTGCTCTTGAGCTCGTTCACTACCGCCTTCAGGCGCTTTTCAAAGTCGCCGCGATATTTGGTGCCCGCAATCAACGAGCCCAGGTCCAGTGCGTAGATAGTGCAGTCACTGAGCACATCGGGCACATTGCCCTCAACAATAAGTCGGGCCAGACCTTCGGCAATCGCCGTCTTACCCACGCCGGCCTCACCGACGTAAAGCGGGTTGTTCTTGCGCCGGCGGCACAGTATCGCCACGGTGCGTTCGATCTCCATTTCGCGGCCGATAAGTGGATCGATCTTGCCATTCACCGCTTGCTGATTCAGATTGACTGCGTACTTCTCAAGCGCGCTGGCGTTGCCCTCCTTGTCTTTTTCCGGCTCGCTCAACTCGCCGGTACTCTCCATCTCCTCCTCAGATTTGGAGATGCCGTGAGAGATAAAATTCACCACGTCCAAGCGCACCACATCCTGCTGCGCCAACAGGTAGACCGCATGGGACTGCTTCTCGCCGAAAATGGCCACCAGCACGTTACCCGGGGTGACTTCTTTCTTGCCACTGGACTGGACGTGGAATACCGCCCGCTGCAGCACCCGCTGGAACCCCAGCGTTGGCTGTACTTCCTGCTGATCGGCCGGCTCAGCCAGCGGTGTGGTTTCGTCGATAAAGTCGGTCAGCTCATTTCGTAGCTGATCCACATCACCCCCGCAGGAGCGCAGAATATCGACCACCTCGGAGACATCCAGCAGCGCCAGCAACAGATGCTCAACAGTAATAAATTCATGCCGTTTCTCGCGCGCGCGGCGAAACGCTTCATTGAGGGTGTATTCAAGCTCGCGGCTGAACATCAACTCTCCTCCATCGTGCATAGCAGGGGGTGGTGGCTCTGGCGTGAGTAGCTGTTAACCTGGGCCACTTTGGTTTCGGCAATCTCGTAGGTAAACACACCACAGATGCCACGACCCTTGGTATGGACTTCCAACATAATTCTTGTTGCTTGGTTGCGATTCATCGAAAAAATCCGCTGTAGTACGTCCACGACAAATTCCATGGGCGTGTAATCATCATTCAGCAACACCACCCGGTACAGCGGTGGGCGCTTAAGTCGCGGGCGCGCTTCCTGCGTGACCACCCCGTGGTCGTCATCGCGCTCATGCTCATCGCCATGACGCTCGTCATCATCCGGGCCGTCGTGGCTTGTCGTTCGCAGTACTCTGCTCGCTCTCATCGTTTTGCCTGTACGGCGTAAAAGCATCTTGGCGCTGAGTGATAAGTCATTCGCCAGCGGGAATATCATCTGCGCCTAGCACCTGCATCGTGAGTCTTGCAGAGGCGTTTCGCAGGGCCTGTCCACGGTTGGATTGCCGCCGCCCGATGCAGTTCCGTTTGTTATCCAGTGATTACCCTTTATAGGGGTCATCCGGACCAGAAACAAGGGCCTATTGAGCTAAACCGCACTGATGGGCCCGCAGTTGCGCCAATGCCGTTTGCGGCCCATACCAGCACACGGGCAACGTGCACCACAATACCCGCCGGTACACGACATTCCATACGCCCGTTTATTGCCGTCCGTTCTACCTAAACTATTTGTTTTTATTGAGTTAAATTCTCAATCGACCTGTGTGCCGCCGTTTACCCGCCGGGGCTGGTGAGTAACACTGCGTTGCGCCTTTTCTGGTCCGCAGACCTGCACAGTTTATTTGGCAGCGAAACTCGCGATGCCATCCCACGCCTCCGCAGGCGGTGCCGAGCGATGGTTAGCGATCCGCTCCAGATACAGGCCGAATATCCGACGTTCGGGGTGAGCCTGGCGCAGCGCAAAAAACGCCTGTTCGGCGCGGTCCCAATCGCGCTCGCGATACGCGTGCAGCGCACGGTGATGAGCCGAGATCATCTCGTGTATCTGGGCCGCTAACTCCTCCGTTCTACCGAGCGGCTCGAACACAGCCACCGGCTCGTCTTTGCCCTTCACCCGCACCCGGTCCAGCTCAAGAAACGCGAACTTTGGTGCGGCTGCCACGGTGGACTGCCCCACTGCCATGCTAACTCCGTACTCTTTGGTTAGCCCCTCCAGTCGGGAGCCCAGATTGACGGCATCCCCCATCACCGTATAGGCCTGACGGAACTGTGACCCCATGTTACCCACACGCATCAGTCCCGTGTTCAGCCCAATACCAATTTCAAGCGGCGGCCAGCCTCTATCGATAAAGTGCGGGCGCAGATCACGCATCACGCCAACCATCTCCATCGCGGCCACCAGCGCCTGATGGGCGTGTTCCTCATCGGGCAGAGGCGCGCCCCAGAAGGCCATAATAGAATCACCTATGTACTTATCGATGGTGCCTCGCGAACGATGGATAACCCGCGTCATGGGCGTTAGAAATTCGTTCATCAAGCGGCTGAGCTCGCGCGGCGCCAGGGTTTCGGAAATGCCGGTAAACCCGCGAATGTCGGTGAACATTACGGTCATCTCCCGGCTGTCGACCTGCGGGCTGACCCGGCGTGGATCACGCGCCATCTCGGCGACCAGTTCCGGCGGCACGTATTGGCCGAACAATGAGGAAAGCAGGCCCTTGGCCCGAATCTCGCCCATATAGTTAAAAATAAGCTGCGCGAAGAACAACGTGCCGATCAGCAGCAACGGAGAGGCCAGGGGCACCACAACCCCGGTACGCACCCACAATTGCATGTTGAGGGTGATCGCGCTAACCAGCAAAAACACAGTAAACAACGCCGCGCGGGCGAGCTTACCCTGCTGCATAACGGCGGTCATCAGCAAGGCCAGAATAACCAGCACACTCACCTCAATTCCTTTGAGGTAAGGCGGGCTGTGCATGATGCGCTGATCGAGAATACCGGTGATGATGTTGGCGTGCACTTCCACCCCCGGAAACGCCTCGCCCACCGGGGTAACCTTCAGGTCGCGCAGGCCGGCAGCACTGGATCCTATCAGCACGATCGCACCCTGCAGCGGATACAGCGGGGCCGTGCCTTCCAGTACATCCAGCGCCGGCACATAAGGAAAGGCGCCCTGACGGCCGCGATACGGCACCAGCACAGAGGCGTGTTCATCCACCGGCAGGCGCAGCGAACCCAATTGCAGCCATTCAAGATCAAGCCCGTCGCGCGGGCCCTCAGGGCCGGAGAAGAAAGCGAATTCCAAGCGGGGCAGCCCTATCGCCGCCCGCGTTACCGCCAGCGCAAAGGACTCGTACAGCACACCACCGTAACGTTGTACCAGGGGCACGCGACGAAATGCGCCATCGCGGTCCAGGGCCGGGTTGTCAAAAAAACCGCCCGCCGCGGCCGCCCGCTGCAATTGAGGGATATTGGCGGTAAACGCGCAGGGGCTGAAAAAATCGATATTCAACCCCGCCGCATCCGCCACCGATGCTGGCAGCATGCCGGCGGGCGCGGAGCTCGGGCAACGCTGAAACACGTAGCCCATCACCACGTTGCGCCCCTGGACGGCGTCGGAGAACTTGGCGTCGTAGTCCAGCTCTTCACGCAACCGCGGCATCTGCGCAAGAAAAGGTTGATTGTCGCGCAGTTCACCAACCGCCAACGCCTCCAACGTCGACAGGCCGCCGAAGCTGTCAGGCTCCGCAAATACGATGTCAAACCCCACAACCCGCGCGTTGTAGTGCGCAAACAACTGATCTATGAGTTGTGCAACCCGGTCTCTTGGCCAAGGCCATTGGCCCACTTGCGACAGGCTGCGTTCGTCCAAATCGACGATCACTACCCGCTCATCGCGGGTGTGCGGCATGGTCAGCGTTAATCGCAGATCATAGGCAAAACTCTCCATGGCGGTGAGAAAGCCCAACGGAACCAGTCCCCAGGCGTGCGCAAGCAGCGGCCCCAGGACTAGCGCCGTAATGAGAAATCGATAACCAAACCGCCGCACCATAGTTTATTTCCGGCTACCAAGCAGGCGAGTCTAGTGCAGGGAGCGACGGGTTTTTGAGGATTGGAGCACATATTAATGCCCAGGCGCTTGTCGCCCCCCCTTCAGACCCGATATTATTAGCTGCTGCGCTGCAACCGGTCGGCGCTGCGCGTGCAACAGGCCACCGCGCGGCCAGGGAGAAATCGTCCGACGCTGACAAACTATCCAGCGCCGGGGGAGAACTATTCGCATCTATCCCGGTCGCAGAGGCTAAAGGAATGAATATCTCAGCACCAATTCGTCAACTCGCCCAGTTGCCGCCAGAGCAGTTACTGCTCCGCGCAACCCAGACGCTGCCACCGTGGGTGGCTTTGGTACTGGCGATTGCACTTGCCTGGCAGTTGGGCAAGTTGGTCTGGCTGCTGGTGCCGCAAAGTGAAGCCACCGTTGCCGAAGTAGTGCGCCCGGCCGCAGTGCAGACAGCAGCAGGGCCTACCAGCGACGCGCGGCAGGATGCACAGAAAATTATCCGGGAACACCTGTTCGGCAATTTCAATGCTGCTACCGCACCCCCGCCGCCCATCTCCGAAACTCAGGTTGAGAATGCCAGCGAAACCAGCCTCAACCTGAAATTACTTGGCACCGTGGCCAGCGGCCTCGACGAAGAGTCCATGGCGATCATTGTCGATGGCAAGGGTGATTCGAATGTGTATTTTCTTAACGATCCGATTCAGCAGGGTGTGAGCCTGCACTCGGTGTTCCCTGAATGGGTGCATATCAAACGCGGCGGCAAAATCGAGCGTCTGTCGTTGCCAATGGAAATTGACCTCAAGGGCGCGAACACACCCAAGCGCAACAGCCGCACCTCTACCCGTACGGCCCGCAGCACACGTAACTCCGCCACCAACAAATTATCCTCCGCGCTGGCGGGTGCGGGACCGAAGAAGCTCACGGATCTGATTCGCCCGCAGCCGGTGTTCGCCGACGGCAAACAGCTTGGCTACCGGGTCTACCCGGGCCGCAACCGGCAACAATTTTCAAAACTCGGGCTCAAGCCCGGCGATCTGGTCACCCAGATTAACGGCTCGCCGCTAAACGATCCGGCCAAGGGGCTTGAAATTTTCCGTGCGCTGGAGGATTCCACCCAGGTGTCGGTGACCGTTGAACGCAACGGCCAATCAGAAACAGTCGTATTGGATACCAGTGCACTGTCCGGCGCTGGCGCAAGTCCGCGCTAGTCCATCGCAACGTTGACTTTGAACACGGAAGCCTGCAGAACAATGCTGAAGCTCGCACTACATAACATCGCAACGCGGGCGGGTTCGTCCACACATCGCCGCCGCACGGCCGCACCTGCGACGCTGCTGGGCGTACTGCTCAGTCTCGCTCTGGCGGGTGCGGCGGGCTACAGCCCCGGCGCCCACGCGCAAATAGAGGGCGACGGCAGCGGCATCACGGTAAACTTCAAAGATACCGAGATTCGCGAGATTATCGAGGCTGTTGCCGAGATCACTGGCAAGAGTTTTATCATCGACTCGCGGGTAAAAGGCCAAGCGACGCTGATCTCAAAATCCCCGCTTACACCGGATGCGTTCTACGAGACGTTTCTCGCTATTTTACAGGTCAACGGGTTTGTCGCCGTGCCTTCCGGCAACGTCGTGAAAGTGCTGCCGGATACCAACGCGCGGCAGCTGCCGTCAATCGATCTACCCGGCTCGGTGCGCTCGGGATCCGACCAGATTGTGACTCACGTGATTCAGGTGCAGAACGTAGGCGCCGCGCAGCTGGTGCCGATATTGCGCCCGCTGGTACCGCAGTACGGTCATCTGGCCGCACACCCGGCCTCTAATATGCTGATCATTTCGGATCGCGAAGCCAACGTATACCGCCTGCTGAAAATCATCAGCCGCATTGATCAGTCCAGCGATGAAGACATCGAAGTTATTCCGCTGGAGCACGCGACCGCCAGCGAGCTGGTGCGCATTCTCACCACACTCAACCAGGCTGCCAACCGCGGCGGCGACGCCGCGCCCTCGCCGTTCGTTCTGGCGGCCGATGAGCGCACTAATAGTATTCTTATCAGCGGCGAGCGTACCGAGCGGCTGCGCTTTCGCACCCTGATTGCTCACCTGGACACGCCGCTGGAGGCGGGCGGCGACACGCAGGTAATCTACCTGAATTACGCGGATGCAGAAGAGCTGGCCTCCAAGCTCACCGAGCAGGTCACTGCCACCACTGGCGCACCGTCTGCCGGCGGCGCCGCACAGGCGGCCGCCGCACGTCAGCAAGGCAGCACCATCATTTGGGCCGACCCCGCGACCAACGCACTGGTGATCACCGCACCGCCGAAAGTGATGCGCTCTTTGCGCTCGGTGATCGGGCAACTAGACATCCGTCGCGCCCAGGTAGAGCTTGAGGCCATCATCGTGGATGTAAGTGATGAGCTTTCTGCTGAACTGGGCGTAAGCTGGGCGATTGACGGCACCGATGATGCCGCCTCTATCGCCACCACCAACTATCGCGCTGGCGGCAACAGCATTCTGGATTTCGCTGCCGTGGCCACGCAAGACAACATTGGCGCGGACGCGGTGAGCATTATCCAGGACGGCATCACCTTCGGCGTGGGCCGCGTACGGGACAGCGGGACTAATTTCGCCATCCTGCTCAACGCGCTTTCCGGCGACGCCAAAACCAACATTCTGTCCACGCCCACTGTCGTGACCATGGACAATGAGGAGGCCGAGCTGAGCGTTGGCCAGCAGGTACCGTTCCTGACCGGCAGCTTTAGCAACACCGGCGCCACCACCGGCGGAGTGAACCCGTTCCAGACCATTCAGCGACAGGATGTGGGCCTGAGCCTGAAGGTGACGCCGCAGATTAACGAAGGCAATGCGGTGATCCTGGACCTTGAGCTTGAGGTCTCCAGCATTTCGCAGGGCTCGCAGGGTGCTGTCGATCTCATTACTAACCGCCGTAACATTAATCAGAAAGTGATCATTGAAGACGGCGGCATTATCGTGCTCGGCGGGCTGATTGACGAAATGCTGGTGCAGAGCCAGCAGCGGGTGCCGATCCTGGGGCGCATCCCGGTCATCAAACATCTGTTCAGCTCCACCAGTTCCGAGAAGATTAGACGCAACCTGATGGTATTCATGCGGCCAAGAATCCTGCGCGACGGCGTACAAGCCGCGTTTGAGACCAACAGCAAGTACCGCTACATCCGCGAGCTGCAAACTGGCGGCGACACCAACATACCACTGCTGCCGGGTACACTGCCGCCCGCGATGCCGCCGTTGGAAGACGTGCAGCATCCGGAACTGTTAAACGTGGGGGAGCCGCTGCTCCCATCGATCGAACCCGCCAAACCGCGCGGAGGAGACTAAGCGTTATGGCAGACGAGCCAGGCACGGACCTTGAGGACGCCGCAGAAGCGGCGTTCGAGCCCTCGCTCACCACGCATCTGGAGGAGCAGCCAGAACTCACGCTGGCGCTGGAGCCGGACCCACTATCGCCATTGCCCGAGCATCCCAGCGAATCGCGCACCCTACCCTTCGCGTTCGCCAAACGGCACGGCATTCTGGTCACCGAGATCACCGAAAGCTCAGCCAGTGCCGTGTATTTACGCGGGCTGTCGCCAGCGACGTTGGCGGAAGTACGTCGCTACACCCGGCGTCCGATTTCGCTGGAAGCGGTCAACGAAGGCAAGTTTGATCTCATGCTGCGCGAAGCGTATGAGAGCGGCTCCAATAGTGCCCGGCAAATAATGGTCGAAGGGCTGGAAGGGGAGAACGATCTGCTGATGGTGGCGCAGGCGCTGCCCGAACCTTCCGATCTGCTGGAGAGCGAGGACGACGCCCCGATTATTCGTCTGATTAACGCTGTGCTGACCCAAGCGGTTAAAGAGAACGCCTCGGACATTCACGTTGAACCGTTCGAGAACCGTCTGGTCGTGCGCTTTCGAGTGGATGGCGTGATGCGCGAAGTGCTGCAGTCCAAACGGGCGGTATCACAGCTGATTGTGTCGCGTATTAAGGTGATGTCGCGGCTGGATATCGCCGAGAAGCGCCTGCCGCAGGACGGGCGCATTAGCCTGCGCATTGCCGGGCGCGCGGTGGACGTCCGTGTCTCTACCCTGCCCTCCGGGCACGGCGAGCGTGTGGTGATGCGTCTGCTGGACAAGCAGGCCGGGCGCCTGGACCTCTCCAATCTCGGGATGGAGGCCGGCACCCAGGACACCATTGACGAGCTCATTCACAAGCCACACGGCATTATTCTGGTGACCGGCCCGACCGGCTCCGGTAAAACCACTACGCTGTACGCGGGGCTCGAGCGAATCAACAACGACAGCCGCAACATCATGACGGTCGAAGACCCTATTGAGTACTACATTGATGGCATCGGCCAAACGCAAGTAAGTACCAAAGTCGATATGACCTTTGCCCGCGGCCTGCGCGCAATTCTGCGTCAGGATCCGGACGTGGTGATGGTGGGTGAGATTCGCGATCTGGAAACTGCGGAGATTGCCGTGCAGGCATCACTCACCGGTCACCTGGTGCTCTCTACCCTGCATACCAATACCGCCGTCGGCGCGGTCACACGTCTGCGCGACATGGGAGTGGAGCCGTTCCTGCTCTCCTCCAGTCTGGTGGGCGTGCTGGCCCAACGCCTGGTGCGCGTACTCTGCCCGAATTGCAAAGAGCCCTATCAGGCGGGCGCACGTGAGTTGGAGCGACTGAAGCGTAAACCCAAAGAGAAGATCCAGCTGTTCCGTGCCAAAGGATGCGTCGAATGCAACAGCAGCGGCTATGCCGGGCGCACAGGTATCTACGAGCTGGTGAGCGTAGATGACGAAATGCGCACCATGATTCACGATGGCGCCAGTGAGCAGGCGCTGTCCGGGCAGGCGCGCAAAAACTCCCACAGCATCCGCGACGATGGACGTCGACGAGTGCTGGATGGCGTCACCACGCTGGAAGAAGTTCTACGCGTCACCCGCGAAGACTAGCGTCAGATGGGAGCATTTGAATACACCGCAGTCGACGCTGGCGGCAAACAGCGCAAAGGCATTCTGGAAGGCGACACTGCCAAGCAGGTAAGGGCGCTGCTACGCGAGCGCAGTCTGCTGCCGCTCAACGTCACCGAAGTGGCGCAAAAAGAAGCCAAGCGCAGCAAAGCCACGTTCTCCTTCGGCCAACGTGGCATGAGCGCGCTGGATCTGGCCATGGTCACGCGCCAGCTGGCTACGCTGGTCCGTGCCGGACTGCCCCTTGAAGAGGCCCTGTTGGCCGTGGGTGAGCAAAGCGAAAAGACGCGCAATCAGAGCATCATGCTGGGCGTGCGCTCACGCGTGGTGGAAGGCCATACGCTGGCCGATGGCCTGGGTGACTTCCCACAGGCATTCCCGGAAATTTATCGCGCGACGGTAGCAGCTGGCGAGCAATCCGGTTACCTGGATGGGGTACTGGAGCGCCTGGCCGACTACACCGAAAGCCGCCACATACTGCGGCAGAAAATTCAGCACGCCATGATTTACCCGATCATTCTCAGCATTATGTCGATCTGTATTGTGGTCGGGCTGCTGACCTATGTGGTACCGCAGGTGGTCGGGGTCTTCGAGAACATCAACCAAGAGTTGCCTCAGCTCACGCGGATCCTGATCGACGTCAGTGATTTCATGCGCGAGAATGGGCTGCTGCTCCTGCTTGGCATCATCGCATTGTCGTTCGGTATCCGCTTTTTGCTTCAGCGCAAAGGTCCCAAACGTACCTTCCATCGCATGCTGCTCAAAGTACCGGTAGTCGGGCGTATGAACCGCGGCGTCAATACCGCCCGCTTTACCCGCACGCTTAGCATCCTCGCAGGCAGTGGGGTGCCGGTGCTGGATGCCATGCGTATTGCCGGTGAGGTCATCACCAATATCCCGATGGCAGAAAGCGTCGAGGAAGCGTCGCTTCGGGTACGCGAAGGTGCACCCATCGGCCAGTCGCTGGGGCAACGTAAACTGTTCCCGCCCATGACTATCCACTTGATTAAGAGTGGCGAAGCCAGTGGTAAACTGGAAGACATGCTGGAGCGGGCCGCCGACAACCAGGAGCGGGAGATGGACACCATCATGGCCACTCTGCTTGGCATCATGGAACCGATGGTCATTCTCGGCATGGGCGGCGTGGTGTTGCTCATTGTGGTCGCCATTCTGCTGCCTATCTTTGAGCTGAACACGCTGATCCAATAACGCCGTACCTATCCTCTTCAAAGGCCTCCTACTTGGGTGGCCTCTCATCGGGCTGATGGGGCGGCGTTTATGTTTGTGAGCCCTCTGCTATCGGCCGCGATGCCTGATCCCTGAGCGGATCTGCACAAAATTGAGCATTGCTCCACCTTCCACGCTTATGTCCAACCCAAGACTGCGTTCTGGGCTTGCGCATTGTGACCTGGCGCGCTGCGCGCGTTCACCACACCTATTACATAGAACAGTAACGCAAGCTTGTTAGCTTGCGCTTAGCCAGTGTTCGATATTGGAGGGCATCGCGGCATGGACATCAACGCGGACAAAGCTGACAACAATGAGTTTGTGGTAGACGTGGACGAAGAGGAGTTCACGGATACTGATTTATTCGATCATGAGCTCATTGCCAAGGAGCTGGAATCGCTGCGCGAACCGGGCGAGGCGCAACTGCACAGCGCACGCGGTCGCATAGAAGACCTGCTGGAGCGCAAACGCCTGGAGCGGGATCTGAAGGACTTTGACAACGAGGAGGATGAATTCTCGCTGGGTCTGTACGAGTAACTGCGCCGGTTTACGGCGCACACACCCGGCCCGGCCTCAGGGCCGGGCCCGAGCATCGGCTGCCCCGAGCCTTAGCGAAAATCGCGCGACTGCGTAACAAGCCCGCCCAGCATCGAGCTGTAGTCCTCCAACCGCGCGGCCACTATGTGCAGCACACCGCTCTCGCGCTGCACAGTGCCCCTTACCATCATTAACTGTGCGCCCAGCAACACTTTACGCTGCGTCTCGCCCAGCTTGGACCATACGATGATATTCACATGCCCGGCCTCATCCTCCAGCGTCACAAAGGTGACTCCGCTGGCAGTGCCTGGGCGCTGGCGCGTCGTCACCAGGCCGGCGGTGCGCACACTGCACCCGTTCGGCAACTCCCACAAGGCCTGACTGGTATGGATGCGCCGCTTGTCTAACTGCGTGCGCAGCAGCGCTAGCGGATGAGAGCGCAGAGTGAAGCCCAATGTTGAGTAGTCCGCCACAACGCTCTGCCCTTCACTGGGCCGGCGCAACAGCGCGATACCCTCAGCAATCCCGGCGTCCGCCAGCAAATCTGTATTCTGCTCGATACCTGACACATCCCAGCGCGCCCGGTGACGATGCCCCGCCAGCGCCCGCAGCGCATCGGCCGCAGCTAGCGCGTCCAGCGCCCGCTTGTTCAGCCTGGCCCCGGTGGCAAGTGCCTGCACACTGGTGAGCGTGCCGCGGCGGCGTAACTGCACCACCTGCTCACCGGCCTCCTCGGTCAAGCCCTTGATCGTCCGCAGGCCCAGTCGCAGGGCCGGGGCGCCGCCCAGGGTACGCTCCAATGTGCAGTCCCAGTCACTACTCAATACGTCTACAGCCCGCACCTGCACACCGTGGCGGCGGGCATCCTGGATTAACTGGGAAGGCGCATAGAACCCCATTGGCTGGCTGTTAATGAGGGCGGCAGCAAAGGCGGCCGGCTCATGGCACTTAAGCCAGGCCGACACATACACCAGCAATGCGAAGCTGGCCGAGTGCGACTCAGGAAACCCGTATTCACCAAAACCGGTAATCTGGCGAAAGATACGCTGGGCAAAGTCTTGTGTGTAGCCACGCTCGCGCATGCCGCGGATAAGCTTGTCCTCAAACGGGCCCAGGCCACCTTGGCGCTTCCAGGCCGCCATCGCCCGGCGCAAGCGGTCGGCCTCCCCGGGTGTAAAGCCCGCGGCCACCACTGCCAGTTGCATCACCTGTTCCTGAAAAATCGGCACACCCAGCGTGCGCTCCAGTACCTCGCGCACCGCATCGCTGGGGTAGCTGACGGCCTCCTCGCCATTACGCCTGCGCAGGTACGGATGCACCATATCGCCCTGGATCGGGCCAGGGCGAACAATCGCCACCTCGATCACCAGATCGTAATAATTACGTGGGCGCAATCGGGGCAGCATGCTCATCTGCGCCCGCGACTCGATCTGAAAAACGCCTACCGTATCGGCTTCGCAGATCATGTCGTAAACCTTAGGGTCTTCGCTGGGCACACTGGCCAGGGTTAATGGGCGCTGCAAGCGACGATAACGTCCCACCAGATCGAACGCACGGCGAATCGCACTCAGCATCCCCAGGGCCAGCACGTCTACTTTGAGCAACCCCAGGGCCTCCAGATCGTCCTTATCCCATTGAATTACCGTGCGCTCGGGCATGCTGGCATTTTCCACCGGCACCAGTTGATTTAACGGCCCTTCAGAGATCACAAAGCCGCCGACGTGTTGCGATAAATGCCGTGGAAACCCGAGCACCGTTCGCACCAGAATCAGCAAGCGCTGCACCAGCGTATTGTGCGGATCAAAACCGGCCTCACGCACCCGTTCATCGGCCACCGTACTGCCGTCCCACCATTGGATAGCGCCACTCAGACGTTCAAGCTGCAACGGGTCGAACCCCAGCGCTTTGCCTACATCGCGCAAAGCACTGCGCGGGCGATAACTGATCACCGTGGCGGCCAGCGCCGCACGCTGGCGCCCGTACTTGGTGTAAATGTACTGGATCACCTCTTCACGGCGTTCGTGCTCAAAGTCCACATCAATATCCGGCGGCTCGTTCCGCTCTTTGGAAATAAAGCGCTCGAACAGCATGGACATGCGGCCCGGATCAACGGCCGTAATCTTCAGGCAATAACACACCGCAGAGTTGGCCGCCGAACCCCGGCCCTGGCACAGAATGCCCTGGCTGCGGGCATAGTGAACAACATCGTGTACAGTGAGAAAAAATGGCTCGTAGGCCAGCTCGCTAATGAGCTTAAGCTCATACTCAACTTGGCTCTGCACGCTGACAGGCACGCCCTGCGGCCAGCGCTGCGCCATGCCCTGCAGGGTCAGCCGGCGCAAGTAACTACTAGCCGTTTCCCCATCGGGCACCAGCTCATGCGGGTACTCATAGCGCAGCTCATCCAGCGAAAATTGGCAGCGCCCGGCAATCTCCACTGTTTGCCCCAGCAGGGCTTGCGGGTAGATTCGCATTAACTGCTGAGGCGGACGCAGATGACGCTCGCCGTTGGGGAACAGCGCCAGCCCGGCACTGGCCACGGTGCACTTTAAGCGGATGGCAGTGAGCGTATCTTGCAGCGCGCGACGACCGCGCACATGCATATGCACATCGCCACAGGCCACCAGCGGCAGCGCCAGTTGCTCGCCCAGGGCGCTCAGGCGTTGCAGGCGCGCCCGATCATCGCCGGCGGCCAGCAACTGCACGCCCAACCAGCTGCGGTCCGGGAACATACTGCCGATCCACTGCCCCTGCTCTGGCGCTGCCGTGTCACCCGGCACCCAGAGCGCCAGACATTCCAACAGGTGACACTGCACAAAGTCGCCGCGGCCCAACCGGTACTGCCCCTTGGGCGCGCTGCGCCGGCCAATACTGATCAACTCACACAAGCCGCCGTAGCCGCGCCGGCTGGTGGCCAGCACCACCAGGTGCAAACCACAACTCAGGCGAAACTCACTGCCGATAATGAGCTTGAGCGAATGTTCTTTGGCTGCACCATGCGCCCGGACCACCCCAGCCACCGAGCACTCGTCAGTGATCGCGAGCGCGCTATAGCCCAGTGCGGCGGCCTGTGCCACCAGCTCCTCTGGCTGTGAGGCACCACGTAAGAAGCTGAAATTGCTGAGGCAATGAAGCTCAGCGTAAGGGCAATTCATGGGCAGTCGGGCTACGCGATTGGCAATACTGTTTATTTATAC
>CBDUQI010000128.1:0-16757 GCA_965369325.1 uncultured Gammaproteobacteria bacterium | reverse complement strand
TCGCGCCACTTCTGCTCAGACGAATCGTAACCATGTAATTTTGACCATTGCTAGGCGGCCGGCCAGCACCAAGCCAGACGGTATCCCGATAAATTCAGCCCGCCATTGTAAGGGATTTTATCGAAAAGTGAAGATGTTGCAGCGCATTCAGCCAACAGGGCCGGCCTGAGGCCGCTAACCCATCCCGGGCGGCATGCGCCCAGCCAGCCCCCGCATCATTTTCTGCAGGCCGCCGCCGCCCGCTTTCTTCATCATTTTCTGCATCTGCGTATGCTGTTTGAGCAGCCGATTAACGTCCTGCACCTGCAGCCCGGACCCGGTCGCTATGCGCCGACGCCTTGATCCGTCTACCATTTTTGGAAATTTTCGCTCGCGCACAGTCATCGAGTTAATAATGGCGATCTGACGGCGGATGGCTTTGTCGCCACCCTGCTGCTTTAGCGCCTGCTGCATATTTGCCCCGCCCGGGAGCTTGTCCAGCAACGCCTCCATGCCGCCCATGGCCAACATCTGCTCGAGCTGATCGCGCAAATCGGTCATGCTGAAACCCTTGCCTTTGGTGACTTTGCGCGCCAGCTTCTCCGCTTTTTCCTGGTCGACCTTAAGCTGAACCTCCTCCACCAGGCCTAGCACGTCGCCCATGCCCAGAATCCGGGAGGCCATCCGGTCCGGATAGAACGCCTCCAGCGCCTCCACCTTCTCGCCCACCCCGATGAACTTAATCGGCTTGCCCGTCACCTCGCGCACCGACAAGGCCGCGCCGCCGCGGGCGTCACCATCGGCCTTGGTCAAGATAGTGCCGGTGAGTGCCAGCGCCTGATTAAAGGCCGAGGCCGCGTTCACCGCGTCCTGGCCGCTCATGCTGTCCACGACAAAGAGCGTCTCTACCGGGTTCACCGCTTTGTGCACACGCTGCGCCTCGGCCATCATGTCTTCATCCACGTGCTGACGGCCAGCGGTGTCGACGATCAGCACGTCGATGCCGCTGCGACGTGCCTCTTTCAACGCGGCGGCGGCGATCTTCTCTGCCTTCATCGACGGATCCGAATCAAACGACACCGCGCCCACCTGGCCGGCCAGCGTACGTAGCTGCTCAATCGCCGCCGGGCGGTGAATGTCGACACTGCACAGCATGACCTTGCGCTTTTCCCGCTCGATCAATCGGCGCGCCAGCTTGGCCGCGGTGGTGGTCTTGCCCGCGCCCTGCAGGCCGGCCAGCATCACCACCGCAGGGGGTTGTGCGCGCAGATCCAGCGACTCGTTGGCGCGGCCCATCACCTTCACCAGCTCGTCATGCACGATCTGCACCAGCGCCTGGCCGGGCTGGAGGCTGCGCATGACTTCCTGGCCCAGGGCGCGTCCTCGCACGCGGGCGACGAAGCCTTTCACTACCGGCAATGCGACGTCTGCCTCAAGCAACGCCGTGCGCACCTGGCGCAACGCCTCTTTAATGTTCTTGTCGCTTAACCGGCCTTTGCCGCGCACCTTATCCAGCACGCCTGTCAGTCGGCTGCTCAAGTTGTCAAACATGTTGGAAATCCTGATTGGCAGCGAGTTGACATAGCCCAGCCGCAGCAGGCCGGCGCGCGAAGCGCCGTCAACAAAATATCTAAAGAGGATTATAACGCCCGACCGATGCCGCGGTCAGTAAGTTACACTTGCGCTGTTTACGCCCGCCCCCAACGTACCCCTTGAGGCCTCCCAATCAGCAGCTATATCCCAAAACACATCGCCAATCCGATTGCGCTGGCACTCGACCTGCTCAAGTCCGGCGATCGGGCTGCCATTGATGCGATGTGGTTGGCGGCAGGTGGCATCGCTGCGTGGCCGCTGGACCGGTTGTTGCGCAGCCGTGAGCGCGCCTTGCGGGCGCAGGCAGGCACGCCGGAGTATCCACTGGTGCTGGTCGCCGGCGCACCCCGCAGCGGCACCTCGCTGATGGCGCGGGTACTCATACGTCATTTGCACGTCGCATATCCAAGTAATCTGGGTTCTTTGTTTCCAAACGCCCCGTTGAGCGCTACCCGATTGTTCGGCTCGGCGACTGCGGCGGACGGTGGCAATACCTACGCCACCTACTACGGGCGTAGCCCTGGGCTGTACGGCCCCAATGACGCGCTGTTTGTTTGGGATCACTGGCTGGGAGCCGACAGGACGCAAGTTCCATCGCACATAGAGGCGATTCAGGCTGGCGATATGCAGGGTTTTTTCGCCGCATTACAGGCCTCGCATAACCTGCCGGCCGTCAACAAAGTAAACCGCCTACTCGGGTGTGCTCAGCTTGTGGCGCCGTTGCTGCCCAACGCACACTTCGTCCTGCTAAGACGCTCGCCGGTCTACCTGGCGCAATCACTGCTGCACGCCCGCGAGCAAATTACCCGTAACCCCGCTGTTGCCTACGGCGAGCGCGCCGAGCTCCCCATGCCGGAAGATCCGCTGGAGGATGTGTGTCGACAGGTAGAGCACTATCAAGCGCAGCTGCAGCAACAGATCGATGCGTTGCCCGAGGGCCGCTGCACGGTGGTGGACTACGAGCAGTTTTGCGAAGCACCCGGCACAATCATCGCCCGTTTGCGACAACTGTACCCGGCGTTGCAAACCCGGCCCGGCGTACCCACGGAGATCGCGCCATTTGAGGTCTCACGCACCCGACATCTGCCCAGCCCAGTATTCGAGCGGCTCAAACGCCGCTTGGGGTAACTAAAGAACGAACTCCTGCCCGGTGGTGAGGCGTCGGATGCGGCGGCCGGGCAGCGCCTGCATGGTTTCGCTAATGATGATGTCTTCATCGCCCGGCTTCATACCGGTGACCCATATCTCGGGATTGTGCTCCAGCTTGTCGATGTCCTGAGCCAGCGAGGCGGGACAATAGTGCGCGGCCGTGCGCGCCAGCCCTTCCAGGCGGTTGGGGAATGAGACCTCCACAACCAGCACGTCCACCTCGGCGTAAGCATTCAGCGCCGGCCACAGTGTACGGTTGGTCATGGTGTCGCCGCTGAACGCGAAGACCTTGCCCGCGGCCTCCACGCAATACCCCACTGACGGCACTGAGTGGTGCACATCCACTGAGCGGAACAGGCGCTCGCCTACCTGCATGGCGGTGCCCGGTGTCAGCGGCGCAAAACTCATCACCGGCGCATCCGCGCTTGGGAGCACCGAAAAGTCCGGCCAGATCACACCGTTAAAGATATGCGCCTGTAACGCGCTGAGTGTTTCCGGGCGGCCGTGCACTACCAGCGGATGCATCAGGAGTGAATCGAAGACGGCATCCACAAATAGCGGCAAGCCGGCAATGTGGTCGATGTGCGCGTGAGTAAGAAAAACATGACGTATCCGGCGCAACTGCGCCAGCGATAGATCACCAACGCCCGTACCCGCGTCGATCAGGATATCGTCATCTACCAGCAATGCCGTGGTGCGCAGGCCGCCGCCAATACCGCCGCTGCACCCTAGAATTCTGACTCGCATACCCATTTCCGTGGAATGTCCATCACTCCGCCCGCGCCAGCGCCCAGCCGTAGCGCCTGACAACATCCCTGTCGCACACTTCAAAGCGAGCGGAGGCTATGAGATCATTACTTGCGACGACAGTAAGTTAGCGACTAAGCAAAATCTGTGTTGCCTATCACAATCCTCCCCATCGCCGTTTGCCTCACCTATATTCTAGGTGCTGCATTCTGTGGAGGGCTGATACATAAGGGCGAGGCCGGCTTGCGGCAGGGCCCCGCGGCGGGTGCCGTTGCCATCATCGTCCTAGCCGCCGTACTGCATATCATCTTATTGGCCAGCACCGCCCAGAGTACCCACTCGCTCAGCCTGGCCAATACACTTTCAGCCATCGGGCTGGTACTGGGGCTCACCGCACTGATCGCACTGCTGCGCCCGCCCTTTGTTGGGCTGGGCGTGCTGGCACTACCACTGGCGGGGATCTGCGCGTTGGCGACCGGCCTTGGCACCGAGGCCAACCGCGCGCCACTGAGCTGGCCGCTGCAGGCACATGTGTTGTTGTCCGTGATCGCCTATGCAGTGCTCACACTTGGCGCCGGGCTGGCGATCCTGATGGCTATCCAGCATCGGCGTCTGCGCCAGCACCGCCCCGGTGGCGTGACCAGCCTGCTACCACCACTTGAGACCACCGAGCGCTCCCTGTTTACCACTATTGGTGTTGGCTTTGCCCTACTCAGCCTGGCGGTGTTCAGTGGGCTGGTGTTTGTAGACAACGTCTTCGCCCAGCACTTGGTACACAAGACGGTGCTGTCGATCTTCGCCTGGGTGATTTTTGCGGTGCTGTTATTGGGGCGCTGGCGCTTTGGCTGGCGTGGACAAACCGCCGTCACCTGGACCTTAAGCGGCTTCGGGGGTCTCGTGCTGGCCTACTTCGGCAGCCGGATCGTGCTTGAGCTCCTGCTCGGGCGCCAATGGGGCTGACCCACGAGCGGTTGGCAACGCGCCTGCGATGCGCCTCGGCACCCACCCAACGCTTATTGAACATAGATAATGCATACGTACATTCAATCACTTGCGTGTGTTTTTTGAGATTTTTGCCAGAAACCGCAATCACGCCTTGAGTCCACGGCAGCGCGCGCATATTCTGAGGCCATCACCAGTCACCTGAGGCCGCCCCGCGTTGGGTAACGACCAAGTTTCGATCGGTCTACTAGTCGCCTGCCTGTTCGCGCTGATTTGTCTATCCGCGTTTTTCTCAGGCACCGAAACCGCCCTGATGAGCCTGAACCGGTATCGGTTGCGCCATCGTGCCCGCGCCGGTCACCGGGGCGCCCGGCTGGCCGAATTACTGTTGATACGCCCCGATCGTCTGATCGGGTTGATTCTGCTCGGCAACAATCTGGTCAATATTCTGGCCGCTTTTTTGATGGGGGTGATCGTCGCGCGCGCGGGTGTCGCTGCCAGCTTTGGGGTCATTGGGCTACTGTTCATTCAGCTGATCTTCGCGGAAGTCGCTCCCAAAACCGTGGCCGCGCTGCACCCGGAAGAAGTCGGCCTACCTGCTGCCTACATCTACTACCCGCTGCTGAAACTCGTCTACCCGGTGGTGTGGCTGGTAAACAGTTTCACCAATGCGCTGTTGCGAGTATTCGGGGTACGCGCGGATGATGGCAGTCCGCTGCAAGCGCTCACTCGCGACGAACTAAAAACCGTACTGACCGAGGGCAACGTGATCGCCAAGCGTCACCAGGACATGTTGCTGGGTATCCTGGATCTGGAGGACGTCACGGTGGATGACATCATGGTACCCCGCCATGAGATCGCGGGGATCGACCTGCAGGATGACTGGGCCGAGATTGAGAAGGTGATCGACACACCTAGCCACCTGCGCTTCCCGCTTTACGATGGCGATCTAGACAACATTGTGGGCATGGTGCACTTGCGTCGAGTGCTGCACGCAGGCAACCGGACGACGCTGAACAAGGACGTCCTGCGCAGCGTCGCTGAGGAGGTCTACTATGTCCCTGAAGGGACACCGCTGTACCGGCAGCTAGCCAATTTCCAACAAACCCGAAAACGCATCGGGATGGTAGTGGATGAATATGGCGATATTCTTGGCCTGCTAACCTTGCAGGACATCCTGGAGGAAATCGTAGGCGAATTCACCGGCACCGCCTCCGCGTTACCTGCCGAGGTAGAGCCCAAGCAGGATGGGAGCTATGTGGTGGACGCTGGCGCCGCCATCCGCATGCTCAACCGCGCGATGCAATGGGATTTGCCCACAGAAGGGGCGAGTACGCTGAATGGCTTGATTCTTGAACACCTGGAAACCATTCCGGAGAACGGCACGCGCTTCACCGTCGGCGAGTACACACTGGAGGTGGTCGCGATTGGTAAACACGCCGTAAAGTCGGTTCGCATGCTTCCGCCCGGCGGGCCCAAATCGCCAACTCCCTCAGCCAACGCCGCGGCCTGAGCCCAATCAACGTCATCGCAACAGATGCGTGGACGGCACCGTGCATTGACTGAGCACGCCCGCATCGCCGCCTCAGTCAAACGCCTTGCTCACCGCATCGCTTAGGCGACGGATCGGAATCAACTCCAGCCCCTCAATGCCCTTGGCCGGCACGTTCTCCGCCGGCGCCAACACCCGCTTAAATCCATGCTTGGCTGCTGCTTGCAGGCGTTCATCGCCAAATGGCACCGGGCGTACTTCGCCGGCCAGCCCGACTTCACCAAACGCCACGGTACCCACCGGCACCGGGCGATTGCGCATGCTGGAAACAGTGGCGATCAGCGCTGGCAGGTCGGCCGCCGTCTCGCTGATTCTAAGCCCGCCCACCACGTTCATGAACACATCCTGATCGTAAGTGCTCACACCGGCGTGGCGGTGCAGGACCGCCAGCAGCATCGCCAACCGATTCTGATCCAGCCCGACGGCCAAGCGTCGCGGGTTGCCCAGCCTGCTCTCATCCACCAAGGCTTGCACCTCAGCCAACAGGGGTCGCGAGCCCTCGCGCGTGACCAGAACAGCACTACCCGCCACCGGCTCTGCGTGGCGCGAGAGAAAAATCGCCGACGGGTTCTTGACTTCGCGCAGGCCGTCTTCGGCCATGGCAAACACACCAATCTCGTTGGCAGCACCGAAACGGTTCTTCACCGCTCGCAAGATCCGGTAGCGTGAGCCGACATCGCTTTCAAAGTACAACACCGTATCAACCATGTGCTCAAGCACGCGCGGCCCAGCGATCACCCCTTCTTTGGTCACATGACCGACCAGAAACACCGCCGTACCACGCCGTTTGGCGTAACGCACGAGCTGAGCGGAGCACTCTCGCAATTGGCCAACTGCCCCGGGCGCCGATTGCAGCTCCTGGGAAAACATGGTTTGAATGGAATCAATAACCATGACGGCTGGCTTGTCCGACTCGGCAGCAGCCAGAATCCGCTCAACCGCCGTCTCCGCCAGCAAACCCACTTTGCCCGCATCCAAACCAAGCCGCCGGGCGCGCAGGCTCACCTGGCGCAGCGATTCCTCACCGGTGACGTAAAGCACCGGGACGTGTTCGCGCAGCTTGGCGCAGGCCTGTAGCAGCAGCGTGGACTTGCCAATGCCGGGATCGCCACCGATAAGCACGACCGAACCAATCACCAAGCCACCGCCAAGCACGCGGTCAAGCTCCTCCAGGCCGGTGGCAGAGCGCGCTTGCGAATCCTCGCTGACCTCATCCAGCAGGCGCGTTTGCACCTCGCCAGAATAACCGCCGCCCGCGCGCCCGGTACGCGGTCCCAGCCGCGACTCACTTAGCGTATTCCACGCCCCGCAGTCACCGCATTGCCCCTGCCATTTGGGCGCAGTCGCACCGCACGCCTCGCATAAGTAGACACTCTTGGATTTGGCCATGCGCGAATGGTAACCGAGCCGCCTCGGCAGCGCACAATACGCCCCGCCTCGACGCCACTGCGGCGGGCGCGTGTGCGCCGGCTCACAGTTACAATCGACATCACACACACCGTCACAACTTGCACCCACAGGCGTAGCTGAAACCGCCTAACGGGTCACATTTATCGGCACCGCAACCGACGGCCGCTCGCCTATACTGGTCACCCTGGCGAACCGGATTAACACGCACAAAGGCCGCTTACTTGCTCTCCTCGCTCTGGACTCGCACATGGTTCGGTGGACTGGCCGTGATGGCGGTGCTCACGATGCTCGCCCTGATACCCGGGCAGAGTGTGCGCTATGGACTTGAGAGCAGCGTGTACGATCAGTTTATGCGTTGGTCCCTGCGCCATCCCAGCCGCGACATCGCTATCATTCAGATTGACGATCGCAGCATCGAGAACATTGGTCGATGGCCGTGGTCTCGCGACATTCTCGCACAGGTTGTCTCACGCCTGGATGAAGGGGGCGCGAGAGTTATTGGGATGAGCACATTCCTGGGTGAATCGCAGATTGACGGTGGCTTTGACGCGCTGGTGAACGTTCGCGAGCAATTTGCTGCCACGCTCGCCGCCAACCCGGGCAGCGCAGCCTCCGCTCTGCAAGCACTGGCCGGATCACTCGACAGTACCATCAAACGGCTAGACTACGACCGTACCCTGGCAGAGGCCCTCAGCCGTGCGGGCACCGCGGTGCTGCCAGTATCGGTGCAGCTTGGCAGCACACCCGGTCGTGCCGCGCGACCGCACCCGTCCTATCTGCAGCGCCACCGGGTATTCCAGCAGGATGACGGCACGGCGGCAACGGCGCAAGGCATCCGCGCACGCAAGCTGGTGCCTCCGATTGCACAATTTGCCGAACCAGCCCACTCACTCGGTCACCTGAGCCTGCTGCTGGACGCGGACGGCACGGCCCGCTATGAACCGCTGCTGATTCGCCACTACGACGAATGGTATCCATCGCTGGCACTCAGTATCGCGCTGAGCGCGCTGAATCTCTCGCCATCGGATGTGCAGCGCCTGGACGGGGTTGGACTGCGCATCGGCGAGTTGGAGATCTCGACTACCGCAGACCTGCGCATGTACAACTACTTCTACCCAAATCGCGCAGACCTGCCCGCATTTGCTGTCGACTCCTTCTACGACGTATTCAGCGAGACTATCCCGGCGGAAAAGTACAAAGACAAAATCGTCCTGATTGGGGCGGCTGCCAGCGGATTGGGCGACTGGTTGAAAACGCCCGTGCATACCTCCACCCCACCCGTGCAGGTGCTTGCGCATACGGTCTCGGCGATTGTCGAACAACACTACTACGCACGACCATCGTGGGTCGGCCTGGCCGAGGCCGCCAGTTTGCTGCTCGCCCTGTTGTATCTGATGTTTGTGTTGCCGCGATTGCCGGCCAGTCTCGGCACGCTAATCAGCGTCGCGCTTGGTGTCGCCTTCCTGGGCACCGAGTTCGTGGCAATGAACAGCCACGCCATCTGGCTACAACTGGCCAGTGGCTGCATTGCGCTTGGCTGCGGTCACCTGGTTATCACAGCGCAGCGCTTCGCGCTTACCGAACGCCTAAGAGCTCGCGCAGACACCGACGGCGCCAACAGCAATCGTATGTTGGGCCTGGCCTTTGCTGCCCAGGGCCAGTTGGACATGGCGTTTGAGAAATTCTGCCGCTGCCCGGTAGATGCCCCACTGCTGGACGCCATGTATGCCCTAGCACTGGATTATGAAAGCAAGCGTCAGTTCAACAAAGCGGCGGCCGTCTACCGACACATGGCCGAGCACCAGCCGCGATATCGCGACATTGCGGATCGGATGAAACGCGCGCAGTCGCTCGAGCACACGGTGGTGATCGGCGGCGCGACCGCGGCGGGCGGCACCATGGTCCTGAGCGATGAGCAGCTCGCGCAACCACAACTTGGACGCTATGTGATTGAGCGCGAAATCGGCCGCGGCGCCATGGGCACGGTCTATCAAGGGCGCGACCCCAAGATCAATCGGGTGGTGGCGATCAAGACGATCCCACTGGGGCAGGAGTTTGAACCCGAAGAGCTGGATGCCATTAAGGTACGATTCTTCCGCGAAGCGCAAAGCGCAGGCCGCCTGCACCACCCCAACATCGTCACCGTTTACGACGCCGGCGAAGAACACGACCTGGCCTATATCGCGATGGAGTTCTTAAGTGGCGATCACCTGAATCGCCACAGCACAAGCCAGTCGCTACTGGATGTTGCAACCGTCCTGGATCTGATGGCCCAGGTGGCGGACGCGCTGCACTATGCCCATCAGGCAGGCATTGTTCACCGCGACGTGAAACCCGCGAACATTATGTACGATCCGGCAACCGGCGACGTCAAGCTGACCGACTTTGGCATTGCCAGAATAAACGATGCCAACCGCACCAAGACCGGCATTGTGCTAGGTACGCCCTCTTATATGCCACCTGAGCAGCTGGCGGGCAAAAACGTGACGGGCCACTCAGATATCTTTTCCCTCGGTGTTACTCTCTATCAGTTATTGACCGGCCAATTGCCGTTCAGGGCGGACTCGATGGCGGCACTGATGTACAAGATCGCCAGTAAGCCCCATACACCCATTAGCGACTTGCGACCTAATCTCGCCCCGGCAGTTGACAAAATAGTCGACTGCGCACTGTCTAAGTTGCCTGAGCAACGGCAATCTACAGCTGCGCAGCTCGCCGAGCAGTTAAGGGCGTGCCGTGTAATCGTTATGCAAGATCACAGAAAATTTGGATCATAAGCCAACACTTATGACTTTACAGGGAAAGATAGAACAAATTGCGCTGACCGACACGGGACGTGTCCGCGAGCACAACGAGGATGCCATTGCCTACGACCTGGATCTTGGGCTGATGGTGCTCGCTGATGGCATGGGCGGATACAACGCGGGTGAGGTCGCCAGCGGTATCGCCGTCAAGATAACCTTGGAGATGGTGCAGGAGCATCTTGCCCACGAAAAGCGCAACGATGTGGATACTGAGTCCGGTCTTATGCGCCAGAGTATCGTGTTGCGCGATGCGATCATGCGCGCAAACAAGATCATTCACCAGACGTCCAACAGTCAGCCGGATTGCGCGGGTATGGGCACTACCATCGTGGCCTGCCTGTTCCACGATAACCGGGTGTCGATTGCACATGTAGGTGACTCGAGGTTGTATCGCATGCGTGACAACCGCTTTGAGCAAATCACCCAGGACCACTCGCTGCTGCAGGAACTGGTGGACCGTGGTTTGTACTCACGTGAGGAGGCCGAGCGCAGCCTCACGCGAAACTACGTCACGCGCGCCCTGGGCGTGGAGCCCACCATCGAGGTGGCCGTCACCGAGGTAGACGCGGACATCGGCGATTTGTATGTGCTTTGCTCAGATGGCTTATCCGATATGGTTGAGGATGAGGATATTCACCTGACGATCAGCACCTTTCATACCGATCTGGACATGATCGGCAAGCAACTCATTCAACTGAGCAATGACAACGGCGGGCGCGATAATGTGTCGATATTAATCGCCCGTGTACAACGGCAATTCCCAGCGTCGAAAGGCCTGCTGGGTAAAGTCGTCAACTGGTTCGGCTGAGAGGAACAAGCGCGATGGCAAGGTTAGTTCTAAGCCTCGACGGGCAGGTGCTCGCCGAATACAACATGACCAAAGAACGTTACACAATCGGACGACTACCGGATAACGATATCCGTGTGGATAATCCGGCCGTCAGCGGTCATCACTCATTGGTGTTGAACATTCTGGACGACTCGTTTCTGGAAGACCTCAACAGCACCAACGGCACCTATGCCAATGGCAAGCTAGTCCGCAAGCACGCCCTGCAACACGGCGACGTGGTCACTATTGGGCGTCACCAGTTGCGTTACGTCGATGAAGGTGCGGAAAGCGGTGCAGAAGACGAATTCGAGAAGACCATGGTGATCAAACCTGGTTCGCAGCCCGGTGTGCCCAGCATGGACCGGGTGCAGCAGGCACTGCTTGCCGCTGGCGCCGCGCCCAGCGAGCCTATGACAGGCCAGCGTAACACGCCCGCTCACTTGCCCCCGCCGCTACCACCCCAGCGTGGCGAGGGCAACGTTACCCGTCCGTCGGCCGCCAGCTCCGATTTCTCCGCCACTGCCACATCGGTAGGTAGCAACTCGGCACGCCCGGCCACCCGGTACGGCGTTGGGACGGCGGCCTCCGCGGCACCAGCGATAGAACAAATGTTGCCACCCGCCAAGATGGTGTTGCCTAAGGCCAAGATCCAGGTACTCAGCGGTGCATTCGCTGGTAAGGAACTGGAGCTCACCAAAGCGTTGACCACGCTGGGCCGACCAGGTGTGCAGGTGGCCGCCATTACACGTCGGGCAGAGGGGTATTTTATTGTGCACGTCGACGGCGGTGCTGACGGCACTTTCCCCCGCGTCAATGGCCAGGCGATCACTCAGCAGGCGCGCCCCCTGCACGACAACGACGTGATCGAGCTGGCAGGCGTCAAGATGGGATTCTTCGATATTTGACTAGAACGGAGCGGACATCTCGGCGCCATACTCATCCGCCCTAAAGTTCTCAAAGCGCGTGTACTGGCCCAGAAATGTCAGCGGGAACTCGCCTACCGGGCCGTTGCGCTGTTTGGCGATGATGATATCCGCAATGCCTTTTCTGGGCGTGTCTTTGTCGTAGACTTCTTCGCGATAGATAAACGCAATAACATCAGCGTCCTGCTCGATGGCGCCTGATTCACGCAGATCGGACATCTGCGGGCGTTTGCTCTGACGTTGCTCTACTGAACGGTTCAGCTGCGACAACGCAATCACCGGACATTCCATTTCTTTTGCCAGCGCCTTAAGGCTGCGGGAAATTTCCGAGATTTCGGCCGTGCGGTTCTCACTGGAGGCTTTGCCACTGCCCTGCATCAACTGAAGATAATCCACCACCACCAAATCCAGGCCGTGCTCACGTTTCATACGCCGCGCCCGTGAACGCAGCTCCGTAGGGGTAAGCGCCGGCGTTTCGTCGATGTAAAGCGGCGCGCGTGTCATCTGCTCTACTGCCTGATTAATCCGCGGCCAGTCCTCGTCCGCAAACGTGCCGTTGCGCAGATTGGACTGGTCTACCCGTCCAATTGAGGAAACCAGACGCATAGCCAACGATTCGGCGGACATCTCCATGCTGAATATCGCAGAGTGTTGCCCCCGCGACAACGCCGCGTACTCCGCAATATTGATGGCGAAAGAGGTTTTGCCCATGGAAGGCCGCCCCGCGATCACCACCAGATCGCCGGCCTGCAACCCGGAGGTCATGTGGTCCAGCTTCTCAAAGCCAGTCGACAGGCCGGTAATTTCATCAGTGGAGTTGAACAGCAGATCCAGCCGATCGATGGTGGCCGGCATAAACTCACGCAACGGCCGTAGGCCCGCTACCTGCCGACGGCCAAGCTCGGCAATCTGAAACACCTGTTGCTCAGCGTGGTCGATGAGCTCGCTAGTATCACGCCCTTCGGTATCGTATGCACTGTGCGCAATACTGCCGCCCACTTCGATCAGACGGCGCAGTACGGAGCGCTCGTGCACGATCTTGGCGTACGCCACAATATTAGAAGCGCTTGGGGTCTCCTGGACCAGGCTGCCCAGATAGGCCAGGCCGCCGACCTGATCCAGCGTGGCCTGATTGGCCATGAATTCCGACATGGTTACCGCATCGGCGGGATTGTCGGACTCGACCATCTGCACAAAGGCATCGAAGATGATCTGATGGTCGCGGCGGTAGAAGTCCTCCGCCACTAATATTTCCGACACGCGCTCCCAGGCTGAGTTATCCAGCATAAGCCCGCCCAGTACCGACTGCTCCGCCTCAACGGAATTGGGCGGTACGCGGATTGAATCCATTAACGGATGGACGCCTGGAGCGCTAGATGAATCATAGGGTCACAATGGAAGTCGCTGGGATTATTCCTCAGCGACCACGTTGACCTTGAGAATGACATCAACGTCGGTGTGCAGGTGCACGCCCACTTCATGCTCGCCCACATGACGCAGCGGACCGTCGACCATCCGCACTTCGCTGCGGTCAATCTCCACGCCAGCACGCTTGCAGGCATCCGCAATGTCTGTGTTACCCACCGAGCCGAACAGCTTGCCTTCGGTACCCGCCTTAGCAGCAATGCTGATATCCATGCCCTGCAAACGCTCGGCACGGCCGGTGGCCGCCGCTAGAGAATCTGCCGCACGAGCCTCAAACTGCGCACGCATGCCTTCGAACTTCTCGATGTTCGCCGGCGTGGCCATGGTGGCTTTACCTTTCGGCACCAAATAATTGCGCCCGTACCCGGCCTTTACTTTGACCTGGTCGCCAATGTCGCCCAGATTTTCAATCTTCTCCAGAAGAATGATATTCATCGTCGAAACCTCTGCCTTATCGAAACTCGCAAACCCGATCTTCGCCTTGTCGTTGCGCTAACGCGCGTCAAATCTTCGGCGAAAATCAAGCCAGTTGTCCAAAAAACCCGCCGCTGTTAACGGCAACGCAACCACTTGCGGCAACGCGATGAGCGCGGTGTAAAACACCCCCATCCATATCGGCTTTGTGCCTGCTCTGGCTGCCGCAAAGTGCGCAAGAGCCAACCCTTGCAGCAGAAAACCCAGTGCGCCGACCATTGCCATGTTGGCCAGCATGCCAGCCCCGCTCAGCGGCGCGCCAACGAATACCAGCGCTGCCAACAGGGTCAGAACTTTGCCCATTCGCAACTGGCGAAATTCCTCGCCAAAATGCCCAGGCCGCTCCAGTGCGCAGTACCACCAGCGCCCCAGCATCAACGCCACCAGCATGCTCAGCAAAGTCGTCGCTACTACCAAACCTGTTAGCACCAGCGGAAGCTGCTCCCACAGTGCCTGCGGCTGCGCTCCTTGCGCCTGCGAGCCGAGCAGTTCCTGCACATCTATCAGCACCCGCGCCCACGTACTCACCGGGTCGCCGATCAGGTAGGCCAACCCAACTGCCAGCATACCGATGATCATCGCGACCTGCACCGCAAGCGATAAGGACTGAGTGCTGCGAAGCAACTCGGCCAGTATCAGCGCGCCCGGCCAGGCAACAACCACCAGCACCACCACCACCATCGGTGAGACACCGCTTACCATCGCCGCCAGCACCATGATCGCCGATGAGGCCACCGCAGCAGTGATCGCTGCTCGAGCGCCGTTACGCAGGCTGGTGAGCACCAGCGTGGCGGCCGTCAAGACAACCAGCAATTGGCCAATCACCAATATGAATGGCGCCAGTGCCACCACAGAACACACCATCACTGGACGATGCGAACGGGCCGTTACCCAGTTAGCGTACTCACGCATGCTCGCGCCTGGCAGTACGCACCGCGTACCGCGCTCGTATCCACGACCGGATCAGTGCCGATCGCAGTACGGCAACAAGGCCAAGTAGCGAGCCCGCTTGACAGCCGTTGCCAGCTGACGCTGGTAGTGCGCCTTGGTGCCAGTAATGCGGCTGGGCACGATCTTGCCAGTCTCGCTAACGTAGTTCTTAAGCGTGGCCAGATCTTTGTAATCAATTTCCTTCACGCCTTCGGCGGTGAAGCGGCAGAACTTTCTTCTGCGGAAAAAACGCGCCATGTCGATTCCTCTATGTAGGGTGGATCAGGTCACTCGACCTTGGTGGGCTCATCCGCAGCCGGGGCCTGCGCTGCCGGTTCGGCTGCTTCTGCCGCCGGTTCGGCCGCCTCTGCCACTGGCTCAGCTGCCTCTGCCACTGGCTCAGCTGTTTCTGCCGCCGGCTCAGCCGCTTCAGCGGCCGGTGCCGCGTCGCTGGCCGGAGCCGCCTCAGTACTGGCGGGCGCTGGACGCGGCCCGTCGGAACGGCCACCGTCACGATCATCATCGCGCGGACGACGCTCGGGGCGCTCTTCCTCACGCTTGGCCATCGGCGAATCTTCAGTGATGGCTTCACTGCGATTGATCACCAGATGCCGCAACACAGCGTCATTGAATTTGAATGCAGAAGTCAGCTCGTCCAGGGTTGCCTTGTCCGCTTCGATATTCAGCAGCAGATAATGGGCTTTGTGGACTTTGGTGATGGGGTGCGCTAACTGGCGGCGGCCCCAATCTTCCTGGCGGTGAATGGCACCACCGGTGCCCTCGATCATCGCTCGGTAACGCTCGAGCATCGCGGGCACCTGCTCGCTCTGGTCCGGGTGGACCAGGAACACAATCTCGTAATGTCGCATTGTAGCTCCCTGTGGACATACGGCCTCCCGCAGTGGCGGTGAGGCAAGGAGACGCGGCGGCCGGGTAGACCCGTACCCCCACGAAGCCGAGCATGTTAACCCAGTGCCGCCCTGCCCTGCAAGGCACCTGCGCGGTGCCGTGCTTCAGATGCAAAATCTCGGCTGGATCAGTCGCTTGAGGCGAGCGCGCTAAGGGCTGACGAGGACATTGAATGGGTGCTTATGGAAGATCGGCAAGACCACGCTGGCGCGCGGCCTCGTAGACGCATATACCCGCCGCGACGGACACATTCAGGCTCTCCACCTGCCCAAGCATCGGCAGGCACGCCAACACGTCGCAGTGCTCGGCTGTCAGGCGTCGCAACCCTTTCTGCTCGCCGCCCAGCACCAGCCCCAGGGGACCGGTGAGATCGCAATCGTAGAGGCTGCTGGCACCGCCGTGGCTGGTGCCGACCAGAAACACGCCGCATTGGCCCAGCATGCGCAGCGTGCGGGCCAGGTTGGTCACCTGCACAAACGGGGTGGATTCAGCCGCTCCACAGGCCACCTTGCGCACGGTGGCCGTCAGCGCGGCAGCGCGGTCCTTGGGCGCGATCACCACGTCCACCCCGCCGGCGTCAGCGCTGCGCAAGCAGGCACCCAGATTGTGCGGGTCCTGGACGCCGTCCAACACCAGCACGAAGGCATCACGGCCCTGTGCCAGCACAAATGCCTCCAGCCCTCCTTCACTGAGCCCGGGTACCTCACGCACCCGTGCGATCGCGCCCTGATGTCGTTCTCCCGGCACCAGCCGATCCAGCACCTCACGCGCAACCCGCTCGATGTGGACACCGGCGGCCTCGGCCAACGTGACCAGTTCCTGCAGTCGGCGGTCATTGCGACCCGACTGAAGATGCAGGCTGCGCACCGTCTGCGGTGCGCCGCGCAGCAGATGGCGTACAGCATGCAGGCCGAGCACGGTGTGAGTGGGCGTGCGCCCCTTATCGGCGCCTGCCATTAGCGGCGCTTGCGCCCACGCTTGCCACCGCCGGGGCTGGCGGATTTGCCCTCCGCCTGGCCCTTAGCGCGCGCGCTGTCTGCTTGCTCGCCGTTGCTCTTGCCCTTGCCTTGGCCCTTGCCTTGGCCCTTGCC
>CBDUQI010000127.1:0-16828 GCA_965369325.1 uncultured Gammaproteobacteria bacterium | reverse complement strand
GCGCAAGAGGCCAACAACGGCAATGCGCGGCCGTCTGCGCATTGGGCTTGTCATCCGGCCGCGCATTGCCGTTGTTGGCCTCTTGCGCTTTGTTCTGGCCTTGATTCTGATCCCGTCCTTGCGCGGGTTGACGGTCAGGTCTGCCCTGAGCGGATTTCTGCCCGGCGTTGCGACCGCCATCTTTGGCGTTCTGCTGACGGTTCTGTTGGCCCTTGCCTTGTGCGTTACCTTGCTGCCCGCCGCCTTGTGCGGCGCCGCCACGGCGTTTGCGCCCGCCGCGGTTCCCGCGCGAGCGTGATTGGCCTTCTTGCCCACCACGTTGATCGCGTCGTCGCGAGCCTTGCTGCCCGCCGCGTGAGGACTGGCGCTGAGGTTTGGCCGGTGCTTTCTTCGCAGGTTTCGGTTCGGCCTCTGCCTCCGCCGCTTTGCCGGTGCCGAACAGCGTCGCTGCAATACGGGCGAGTAGTCCGGGTTTGGCCTCGGGTGCTTGCGCCTGTTTGCGCATGGGCGGTGGGGCGGGAGTATCGGGTACGACCGTTTTTACCATCGGCGCTTGCGGCGTTGGTTTGGGCGTGGTGGTAGGCATGTCCGGGGTTTCATCTTCCGGTTTGCTCGCCATCATGTAGCTGACCGAATCGTTCTCGGGCAGCGTCACCTCATCATCACGCACCCGACGCAGCGCATAGGCCGGTGTGACCATATGCGGATTGGGCACGATAACCACGCGCATCGAGGTGCGCTGCTCAATGGCCGCGATCCACTCGCGCTTCTCGTTCAGCAGATATGTTGAGACATCCACCGGCAGTTCCGCCACCACCTGGGCCGTGCGTTCTTTGCGGGATTCCTCGCCGATCAGGCGTAGCACCACCAACGCTAGTGATTCCACATCGCGGATGGTGCCCTGACCGCTGCAGCGCGGGCAGATAATGTTGCTGGACTCGCCCAGTGACGGGCGCAGGCGCTGGCGCGACATCTCCAACAGCCCAAAGCGTGAAATGCGTCCGATCTGCACGCGGGCACGGTCCATCTTTACCGCATCGCGCAGCCGGGTCTCTACTTCGCGCTGATTGCGGCTGGGGCCCATGTCGATAAAGTCGATTACGATGAGGCCGCCCAGATCGCGTAGTCGCAGCTGGCGGGCTACCTCATCGGCAGCCTCCAGATTGGTGTTCAGTGCGGTGGTCTCGATGTCATCGCCCTTGGTTGCGCGGGCTGAGTTGATATCGATAGAGACCAACGCCTCAGTATGGTCGATTACGATGCTGCCGCCGGAGGGCAGATTGACGTTGTGCGCAAACGCTGACTCGATCTGTGATTCGATCTGGAAGCGCGTGAACAGCGGTACCTCCTCGGCGTACTGCTTAACCTTGCGTGCGTTGTGCGGCATCATCCGCTCGACGAACTGGCTGGCTTCCGCGTACACCTCGGCGCTGTCGATGAGGATCTCACCAATATCCTCGGAGAAGTGGTCGCGTAGCGCGCGGATGATCAGGTTGCTGTCCTGATAGATCAAAAATGGCGCTTTACGATCCTCGCCAGCCGACTCGATACTGCCCCAGAGGTTGAGCAGCGATTTCAGATCCCACTCCAGTTCCTCGTAAGAGCGCCCGACTCCGGCGGTACGCACGATCATGCCCATGCCGTCCGGCACCTCAAGCTTGTTCAAGGTCTCGCGAATCTCAGTGCGGTCATCGCCGTCGATGCGGCGTGACACCCCACCGGCGCGCGGGTTGTTGGGCATCACCACCAGAAAGCGTCCGGCCAGGCTGATGAAGGTGGTAATGGCCGCGCCTTTGTTGCCGCGCTCCTCCTTCTCTACCTGAACCACCACTTCCTGGCCTTCATTCAGTACCTCGCGGATATTGACCCGCTGGCCAGACTTAGGGGTGTTCTTAAAATAGCTGCGCGAGATTTCCTTTAAGGGAAGGAAACCATGGCGCTCGGAGCCGTAGTCGACAAAGGCGGCTTCGAGGCTGGGCTCGACGCGCGTTATACGTCCTTTGTAAATATTGCCTTTTTTTTGCTCTCTAGAAGGAGATTCAATGTCCAGGTCATACAGCTTTTGGCCGTCCACGATGGCCACGCGCAACTCTTCCTCTTGAGTGGCGTTCACTAAAATTCGTTTCATGTTGTCCTGTTATCATTCGCATGCGGGGCGTTGCACCACCGAACAGGGACGAGCATGACCCCTAGCAGCATGCCTTGAGCACACTGGCCCAGGTTTACTGATGCCCGGCCAGTCTCTGACCTCTGTCCGGGCGAGTCATCGAGCGCCGCGTCTCGGTACGGCGTCTCCTGCGAAATCGTCCTCTGCCGTCTCGTCAATCCGCGGTGCGCTGTAACTTATGTTAAGTGTGGTTCCGAACCCTGGAACCAGCGCGACGTCAGACGGATGAGTTGAGTACAACGGCCCAAGAAAAATGTTTCGTTGTGCCAATGCCAACCGCGTTAGCAAAACGGTCGTATCGGCGCGTGTTAGTGAAATTGACAGCACCACCAACGCGGCGATGATCCAACTAAGGGGGGCAAGATTTCCCTCCGCCTCCAGCTTATGCTTCACTGCGCGGCAGATTCTAGCAGATAGAAACGATGCACAGCAATGCAACAGACTGATCCCACGAAAAAAAGTCAGAATTCTGACGCCTCAGGTGGCGTCCGCCATGCGCGGATTGACGCAGAGGATGCGGGGCAGCGCTTGGACAACTACCTGCTGAGGGTGCTGCGCGGGGCGCCACGCAGTGTGATTTACCGCATCATTCGTAAGGGCCAGGTGCGGGTGAATGGCTCGCGCTGCTCGCCCAGCCAGCGGCTGGTGCAGGGCGATGAGGTGCGTATCCCGCCTGTGCGCACGCCGGAGCGGACGGAAGTACTGGGGCCCGGTACGGCGCGGGACCTGAGCAAGTTTGTACTGTACGAAGATGACCGCTTGCTGGTGCTGGACAAGCCGGCGGGGCTGGCGGTACATGGTGGTAGCGGGGTAAGTGCCGGGGTGATCGAGCAACTGAGGGCGGCGCGCGCGAAGGCGCGGACGCTGGAGCTGGTGCATCGCCTGGATAAGGACACCAGTGGCGTGTTGCTGGTGGCCAAACGCCGCTCGTGCCTGCGCTCGCTGCACGCACTGATTCGCGAAGGCCAGGTGGAAAAGCGGTATTTGGGCCTGGTGCAGGGGCAGTGGCAGCATGGTCAGCGCACGATTGATGCGCCGTTGCTCACGCATCACCGACGCGAAGGTGAGCGCTTTGTCACGGTGGATGAAGCGGGCAAGCCGGCACGCAGCCGAGTGCGGTTGGTGGAGCTGTACGGCGATGCGAGCCTGGTGGAGGTGGAGCTGCTGACCGGGCGCACCCACCAGATTCGCGTGCATCTAGCACATGTGGGCCATCCACTGGCAGGCGATCCACGCTACGGTGATGAAGCGTTCAATCGCGCCTGTGCCAGCAAGGGGCTGAAGCGCATGTTCCTGCACGCACATATGGTCGGGTTCGATTGGCCCCACAGCGGTGAGCCGTTTACCGTCAGTGCACCGCTGGAGCCGGTACTACACAAGGTGCTTGAGGCGTTGCCACAGCGGCGCGCTTCTCGTAATACGCGTCGGCGGCGATAGGCTGGCGTGTTGCGCCCCGGGCGTTGTGGTGCTGAGCGGGCAAGCCGCACGGAGAATTACGGTACAGCCAGCCCAGCATTGCGCAGTGCATGGCTCAACCAGATCAGCGGCAGGCCCATTAGAGCGGTGGGGTCTTCGTTTTCTATGCGCCGGAACAGCGCGATCCCCAGACCCTCACACTTAAAGCTGCCCGCACAGTCATATGGTGTCTCTCGGCGCAGATAGCGCTCGATCTGTGCCTGGCTAAGCGAACGAAACACCACATGCGTTTCGTCCAACCACTGTTGGCGGGCTCCGTTACGCTGGTCCAGTACGCAGACGGCCGTCAAAAAGCGTACGGTTTTGCCGCTGGCCTGTGCTAGTTGGCCGCAGGCGCGGGTATGATCGCCTGGTTTGCCGAGTATCTGGCCGTCCACCACAGCAATTTGGTCCGAGCCGATCACCAGGGCCGCTGGCCTCTGTGCCGGCATGCTCTCGGCCTTTAAGCTCGCCAGGCGCTGCACCATGGTTTCAGCGGCCTCATCGGGTTGGCGGCTTTCGTCGGCGTTGGAGGCCCTGGCATCAAATACGATGCCCAGCCGGGCTAGCAACTCGGCGCGGTACGGCGAGCCGGAGGCGAGCAAGAGCGGTACCTGAGCAGGGTTTTGGGCAGAATCGGTCACAATTTGGTGAGGTCTCATCGTGAGTGAATGGCGCCGCCGCCGCTGCCGTTTGCGTGGTTGCGAACAGTGGCTTTGCGGGGCTTATGTTGCAGTTGCGTCATTAGAAGGTAGATTGGTTGTGAGATCAATGCCATAAAGGGCGGAATCGGCTTTGACAAGGCCGCAGCAGAGCCCTACCATTGCGCGTTTATGCCTGCGGGATTGCTTAAGCCTTCATCCTTTGCCGAGCTGGCTCAGCGCCGGGTTGAGCAGGCGGGTGCCTTATCGCTTGAGGACTGTCCGCGGCTCGCCGAGCGTCTGCTGCCGCATCCGGATACGGCTATTGAAGGGTATGTGGCGCTGCATCTGAGTGAAAAGGGCGAGGTGATCGCCGACGGCTGGGTGAAAGCCCGTGTATATGCCCCGTGCAGTCGTTGCATGGAGCCGGTGCAGTTGGACATCCACTCGCCGTTTCAAGTGCAGATCGTCAAGGCGCTGACAGAAGCACCGTCGGGTGAGCTAACCGCGGAGCATGGTGAGTTTTATCTGGCTCCGGACGGGCAAGGAAGGCTGGCGGACCTGTTTGAGGATGAGACACTGCTGGGGCTGGCGCAGTACCCGGCCCATGAGCAGGAAGCGCAATGCGGTGAGGTAGGCAACTACCTTAATAAGTATGAATACCAGGCGGCGGAGGCGGCGACAGAAAAAAGTCACCCGTTCGCCGTTTTGCAGCAGCTGAAGAGCAGCGCTGAGCCTGAGGGCAATTCCGGGTCGGATTAGAGGCCGTGGATATTGCCAGCCGGGGCTTGCGCTGAATCCACAGCGCATAGATTAGATTTTACGTTTTTGTATTCCAGGAGATTAGATCGATGGCTGTACAACAGAATCGAAAAACTGCGTCCCGGCGCGACATGCGCCGCTCGCACGATGGGCTTGGCAAACCAACCCTGTCAATCGATGCAACCAGTGGCGAGACGCATTTGCGCCATAGAGTGACCCCCGACGGGTTTTACCGTGGTAAGCGCGTGATCGCGGCACCGGTTGAAGATATCGACGACGAAGAAGAATAGCCTCCAGGGCGGCGTGACCGCCCCGCTCCCAGCCGGGCGGTCGCCGGGCTGCGGTTCTCCTGAGCCATCCGGGTGGTACGCACGCACGTAACAGGGCTGACGTGCCGTGCCCAATAGCGTACGCTCTCATACCAAGTCGCGCATTGCGCAGCGTTGTCGCTGGCGTATCCTCATGCGCGGTATTGTGGGTGAACCTGGAGTAGCCAGCGTTGATTAGATCCAAGATTGCCGGTACCGGCCGGTGCCTGCCAGATAACGTCGTTACCAATTTCGATCTCGAAAAGCAGATGGATACCTCTGATGAGTGGATCCGCACCCGCACCGGAATCTCCCAACGGCATATCGCGAGCGACGGGGAGACCACGCTGGACCTGGCCGAAGGCGCTGCCCGCCAGGCGATGGCAGCGGCAGGTGTTACCGTGCAGGATATCGATTTCATCGCTGTCGGCTGCACGACACCGGACCTGATTTTTCCGAACATGGGTTGCTTGCTTCAGGATCGGCTGGGGCTGCACAACGGCTGCACGGCGTTCAGCCTGGAGGCGGCCTGCACCAGTTTTATTTACGCGCTGGGCGTGGCGGATAAATTCGTACGCTGTGGCGAGGCGCGTTGCGCGCTGGTGATTGGGGCCGAGACGCTTTCCCGGATGATCGACTGGACCGACCGTCAAACTTGTGTGCTGTTTGGCGATGGCGCCGGTGCGGTGGTGATTACCGCCGGTGAGGAGCCCGGTATTGTTTCCACCCATCTGCATGCAGACGGGCAGTACAAAGATTTGCTACATCTGCCGGGTGGCGTCTCGCGTGGCTATAACAGCGAGACCTGCTTTGTGCAGATGAAAGGCAACGAGGTGTTCAAGGTGGCAGTGAAAACGCTGGGACGCATCGTTGATGAGACATTGGAAGCGAACAATCTCAGCAAGTCAGACATTGACTGGCTAATACCGCATCAAGCGAATATTCGCATTATCCAGGCGACGGCCAAAAAGCTTGAGATGCCGATGGAGCGGGTGATCGTGACAGTTGGAGAGCACGGCAACACGTCGGCGGCGTCGGTGCCGATGGCGTTGGATGTGGCGGTAAGAGATGGGCGCGTTAAGCGCGGCGATCTTGTGTTGCTGGAGGCATTCGGCGGTGGTTTTACGTGGGGCTCCGCGCTAATTAGGTATTGATACCCAGTGCCCTTCACGGCTTGCCCAGGGCGGTGCGCCCCGGGGCAGACATGCGCGGGCTAGCGCTTGAACAGCGATTCCCAGACTTTGTATGGATGCCACCCATCAGTCGCGGGGCTTTGACTGGGTTTAATCTGATCAGGGCCGGCTTCCTTAATGTGGTTTTGCCAGACCTTGTACGGATCCCAATCACGAGAATCACTCTGGCTGCTGGAATCGACGGTGGTTTCGCCATTTTCCTGTTCTTCTACGATGTGTCGTGCAGCGTCCATATCGCCCTCCCTGTGACACACATGGAGGAGCAGTATATGCGACGGGGTGGGTATGGAATGTGACGAATGTCACATCAGGCAGCGCCTTCACGTGAATGATTGTGCTGGCTCGCGAAAGTGTGGAGTTAAGTGAAGTTTCTCGTGTGCAAACACGCCTTTTTGTCGTGATAAGACAGAGCAAGAATGTGTAGTGCTCACCACAATATTTTTTGTTGCGCTACCCGCCCGCCGCAGGCGCGGGCTTTGTCACGGCGTCGGTCGGCGCGCTGTACCAGCTGGCTGGCGCGCTGACTGAGAGGGCTCGGAAAACTGGTGGCACTTTTACGCAATGTGCAAAGCTGCTCGTAGGCCTCAATATGGTGGCTCATTTCCATGACCAGCAATTCGATCATGATGGCATCGTCTAAAAAACCCAGCTCCGGCAGCGCATCGGGGATTAGGTCGTCCGGGTCGCCAAAGTACGCAAGCGCGGCCAGGGCTTGTTTGCGCACCGGCCCGGTCATCGGCCAGTCCGGATCCTGCAGCATCGCCACGACCGGTTTTAGGGTAGCGACCCGGCGTTTGATAAATCCCGGCGCGGCACCTTTACGCACCTGCGACATAACATCGCGTGCTGCATCCAGAATGTCCTGATCATCCGCTACGCTTAACGCGGCAGCCGCACGGCGAAGCTCGCGCCGAAAAAACTGCAGATCTTTGTTGTCCAGTTCGAAAGAAATTTTCATCCACCGAGCCCTCTACTGCCATATGCTGAGGCATGAGTTGATTGCGGTGTACCTTAGCAGGTGGGCTGGATCTACGGCAGTGTCGAGTCGTTATATTGGCGTGCCGCGTTGCCGGGTGCGATAACGCAGGATTCAGGCGGGTGTTGGGATGCAGTGGGTTAGTTGCCGATACGCAAGATGGCAACCCGGCCGGTCTCGTTGCTGGGCTGGCTGTGATAACGGTAATGCTCAATCGGACGTGGCTCGGCGATGTGGTGGCCCTGGGCAAAGTCAACACCGATCTCACTCAAGCGGTCGAGCACCTCTTTGCTTTCGACGAACTCGGCGATGGTTTTTTTACCGGTCGCGTGGCCGATCTTATTAATAAGGCTTAAGAACTTGAGGTCTTCATCCGCGCGCGCGATTTCGCGCACAAAGATACCGTCGATCTTCAGGTAGTCCACCGGCAGTTGTTTGAGATAGGCGAATGATGAGACGCCGCTGCCGAAATCATCCAGTGCGAAGCGGCAGCCGGAGCGGCGCAGTGTCTGGATGCAGTGGATTGCGCGTTGCAGGTCTTCAATCAGCGCTGTCTCGGTAATCTCAAAACAAATCGACCGGGCAGCGCGTGGCTGGCGCGACAGCTTCTCCAGCGCAAAAGTGAGGAAAGCGGGGTCAGCTAGCGAATGGCCAGATAAATTAATGCAGCACACCTCGCGGCTTACCTGTGCTATGGGGCGTCCAACCAGCCAGTCGACTGCGCGCCCGACAACCCATCGGTCGACCTGGGTGGCAAGCTGGTAGCGCTCGGCGGCGGGCAGGAATTGGCCGGGAGTAATCATCTCCCCGTCAGGGCCCTGCATGCGCAGCAATAATTCGTAGTAGCGAGACTGGTTGTTATTTTCGCGGACGGGAGATATCTGTTGGAAGAAGAGCCTGAAATTGCCTTCCTGCAGCGCGGCTTCTACCCGCGCGGCCCATTCCATTTCGTTCTGGTGCGCGGTGATGGCCGAATCATCGGCGTCGTAGACATGGATACGCCCGCGGCCTTTTTCGCTGGCAGCGCGGCGGGCGGTGTCTGCGGTGCTCATCAGCTCGGCCACGCTGTCACTGTGTGCATCCACACTAACCAGCCCAATGCTTGCAGACAGGCGCACAGCACTGCCAGCCCAGTCAAAGTCGTGTGCAGCAATGGCGGTGAGCAGCTCTGATGCGAGGCCTTTTGCGCGTTGCATGCTGCAGTTCTCAAGCAGCACGCCGAACTCATCGCCGCCGACCCGGGCGACCACATCGGTGGGCCGCAGGCAATCCGGCAGAATCTCGGCCAGCTCACGCAGGAATTCATCGCCGGCAGCGTGACCAAGGCGGTAGTTGATCACTTTGAACTGATCAAGATCCAGTAAGCACAGCACGTGGCGGGTACGATTCTCGTAGGCCCCGTACAGCAGGCGCTGGATGGACTTTTCAAATTGCGAGCGGTTAATCAAACTGGTCAGCGGATCATGCGTGGCCTGGTGGGCCAGTTTGTCTGAGCGGCGACGTTCTTCAGTCACGTCCTCACACAACATCAGCAAGATGCTGTTGTCCTGCTCACCGTCGCTGACGGTGCGCGCGACCACGCGGGCAACGATGATCGCGCCGTCTTTGCAAATCAGGCTGCTTTCCCAGCGATTGACCTCGCCGGGCGTGCTGCGCCGGTAATTGTTGAGCTGGCTCTGCACGGCGGCGGCCTGCTCGGCCGGGTGCAGGTCGATCAGGCGGACACCGGTAAGTTCGTGCACTTGGTAGCCGAGTTTGCCGGCACCGTAACCATTCACCGACTTAATCAGCCCGTCGCGGCTGATGCCAAGCACGATCATCGGCTCTTCGTCGTAAAAGCTGCGGAAGCGATGCTCGCTGAGGCGCAGCGCCTCCTCGTGATTCTTAGCCTCGGTGATATCCACCATCGTGCCGCGCAATTTGCGGCAAACGCCATTGTCATCGTGTACCAGATGCACCGCCTCGCGTAACCAGACGGGGGAGCCGTCGGCGCTGAGCATGCGGAATTCGTGCTGATGGTTCTGGCCGTGTTCGATATTGCCCAGGGAATGGGCGATAGCGGCAGCGCGGTCATCCGGGTGCAGGTGGTTCATCCAGAAGTGATGCTCGGATAACCAGCGTTCGCGCGAGAATCCCAGTACCTGCTCGGCATGGCGGTTGACGAAGGTGTAGCGCCAACTGGGCCAACTGGCCTCCCAGACGATGGCCTCGACGTCATTCATCATGGCACCGGTATCCACGGTGGCGTCGTCGGCGAAGGTGGATGTGCGAGTGGCTGTCACGCGTATTTTTGGGGGCACGATCGTTGAATCTGGGACCACGGTAGGCACACGGGCATGATCGGGCGTAATTCCCGATCTACTGGAACCTGGCCGCTGTTCAGTGCCAGACATCCACTGCCCTCCCGGTAGCGTGGTGCGTTGCGCAAAATTCGAATCAAAGGGTTATTGCATTCTGAATGTAATCATGAGGAACAATATCGCCTACGTCAATATTTTTGGGCAGTTTTTCCCAAGTGAGTGCCAAGCAGATGAGGGGGCTTACCGATGTTCAAGAGGGCTTGTTATCGTCAGAATGCTGTATATAATCACAGATCACTGGGAATCCATACAGATGGTGACGATATGCATGAGCTCACTCCGCGACAGGCCGAAATTCTGACCTTGATCGAACGCACCATAGAAGAACGCGGTATTCCGCCCACGCGAGCGGAGATTGCAGAAGAACTCGGTTTCCGTTCGCCGAATGCGGCGGAGGACCATCTGCGCGCCCTGCAGCGTAAGGGTGTGATTGAGCTGGTACCCGGTGCGTCGCGTGGAATACAGCTTAAGCCCAGACAAATCAGTGAGCAGTTCGGATTGCCATTGGTTGGCCGGGTAGCGGCGGGCCAGCCTATTTTGGCGGAAGAGCATATCGAAGGGCGTTACCGGGTCGATCCGGATTTGTTTCACCCCAAACCGCATTACCTGCTGCAGGTGCGCGGCATGAGTATGCGGGATGCCGGCATCATGCACGGTGATCTGGTGGCGGTGCACCGAACACCGGAAGTACGCAGCAGCCAAATTGTGGTTGCCCGTATCGAAGATGAGGTTACTGTTAAGCGCTATCGGCAGAAGGGCAAGATGGTGTGGCTGTTACCGGAGAATCCGGATTTTGAACCGATTACGGTAGATCTGAGCGAACAAAATATGGTGATCGAAGGGGTCGTGGTCGGCGTTATCCGCCGCGAATAACGCTAACGCCACCTTTGTTTCCGACGGGCGTCCTGCCAGGGGTGCGCCGGGCTGAACAAATAAATGGATGATGTCTGGATGGACTTGGGCTCCGTCCTCTCTCCCGGCGTTGCCGGACTCCTCGTATTTTGAAAGAAGAACCATGCGTGAGATTGACACGCTGTTGCGCGACAGTCGTTTGTGGCGCGCCCGCCAAGCCAGCGATGAGCCTAATGCAAGTGGCATCGCAAGTGGATTTGCTGCATTAGATCAGGCATTGCCAGGTGGCGGTTGGCCCACAGGTGCGTTAACCGAATTGGTTTGTGAGGCGCCCGGGATTGGTGAAATCAGTCTGCTCCTACCCGCGCTGATTCATTTGGCTAACACCCGTGCGCAAAGCTGGACAGTGTGGGTGGCGCCACCGCACATGCTTTATGCACCTGCGCTGGTGCACGGCGGTGTTGACCTTTCCCGTACGTTAGTTGTGCACGCCAGGCAAAGTCCGGATGTGGCTTGGGCGATGGAGCAGGCATTGCGCTGCGGTGCCTGTAGTGCGGTACTGGGCTGGTTGAATCGGGTCGATGACCGCACGCTGCGTCGCCTGCAATTAGCAGCGCAGTCCAGTGATGCGTTTGCGGTTGTATTTCGTTCGGCGCAGGTATTGAAGCAGAGTTCTCCGGCCTTGCTACGGGCACACCTGATGCCGCAGGGGGAGGCTATGCGGGTGCGCATACTCAAATGCCGCGGCAGCGCGCCTAGCGATATCCTGATTAAGAGTAGCGCGCTGCACGCCTCAGCCCCAGGTGCTGAGTAAGCATGCGCCCGCGTAATGCCCGCCATCATCGCCATCGTATTCGTCCGCAGTTGCAGTTGCAGTACTCGGCGGCGGCCCCCCAGGCCCGCCAGCCGGCTGATATGCCTTCTTTGCTGGCACCCCTGCCAGACGCACAGGGCGGGGAGCTGGCGCAGTCCTCACAGCGGTTGTGGCTGGCTATGTGTTTGCCACGTTTTGCTCTCGTAATGGATAACAGCCAGCCGCTAGCGGTGATTGAGGGGGAGGGGGCTCGCAGCCGTGTTTTCACTGCTAATACCCCGGCACTGCAGGCCGGCGTGACGCCTGGACTTGGGTTGAACGCCGCGCTCGCCCTGTGCGCTAATTTGGGCACCGTCGCGCGCAGCGAGCAGCGCGAACAAAAGGCACTGGGGCAAGTTGCTGCCTGGGCCTGCCAGTTTACTTCCATCGTCAGTGTGTCAGCCCCCAGTACGCTATTGCTTGAGGTGGGGGGGAGTTTGCGCTTGTTTGGCGGTTACGTCGCACTGCGCCAGCAGATCACGGCAGGGTTGCAAGCCATGGGGTATACGCAGGAGGTGGTATTGGCGCTGGCACCAACGCCCTTTGCCGCGTTGTGGCTGGGGCGAGCAGGCGATACCCGGCCGGTGACCTCACTGGGGAGTCTTAATGCCCGACTGGCCGCATTGCCACTGGCCGTGTTGGGCTGGCCGGAGAAGCTTTGCGACAGTCTGAGAGGAATGGGCGTACGTACAGTGGGCGAATGCCTGCGTTTACCCCGGGATGGTTTTGCACGAAGGTTTGGTGCAGAGCGTCTGCGCGCACTGGATCAGGCCCTGGGCAAGCACCCGGACCTGCGCGTGCATTTTCAACTGCCCCCCACTTTCGAAGCCACAGTGCCGTTGCCGGTGGCCAGTGACAGCCTGCACCTCATCGACTTGGCGATTGAGCGGCTGCTGGTTCAGCTAAGCGGCTATTTGCGTGCGCGTGATGCCTGCGTGCAGCAATTGCAACTGGTGTTGCAGTTATTGCCCGAACCCGATAGCGAGCTCCCTACGACGCCTTCTAGCCGGATAGATTTTGAGATCAATCTAGTGTCTCCTGACCGGGACGCGGCGCACTTGCATGCACTCACGATAGCCCAGGTGGAGCGCCAGACGTTGCCTGCGCCAGTGCTGGCGGTGACTTTACATGCCACCCAGATCCTGACCCTGAAACCAGAACCAACTGGGCTATTTGATGAGCCTGCACAAGACCCCAGCCGCTGGCGCCGCTTAGTCGAACAACTGCGCTCGCGGTTAGGCCAACACAATGTCTTTGGGTTGAGCCTGCAGGCAGAGCATCGACCGGAGCAGGCTTGGGTTACGGCGGAGCCGGCCAGTGCACCGGTGCCCGGCGATGGGCTGGTCGCTCGCCCGCGTCCATTGTGGCTGTTGGCCGAGCCGGTGGCGTTGGCGGCCGTGCGCGGCTTCCCGCACTGGCACGGCAAGCTGAGTATGGTGCAAGGGCCCGAGCGCATTGAAACCGGATGGTGGGACGGGCAGGATGTGCGTCGCGATTACTACATTGCCAATAGCCGTTGCGGGTCCCGGGTCTGGATTTATCGCGAGCGGCACTCTGAAAGCGCATCCAAGCGTTGGTTTTTGCAAGGCTTCTTCGCCTGAGCGCGTCGGCATACGGCCATTCATGTATGCCGCTATGCTCTCCATCAGCTACGACAAATCTACTCCTGCACACACTATTACCTTTTAGATGAGGGAATTTGCGGCAGCGCAACGCTACTTATTTCAAGGGTAGTTGGATTTGGAGGAGACCGAGATGGTGGCGAACGCGGTAAACCGAGTGCAAATGAAGGTTCATTTGGACGGACAACATAGCTACGACGGCGAAATCACCGCGTATACCTTTGCCCGCGACAACAGCTACGCGGGCAGCGCCGTGGTCCGTGATGGACGCGTTCAGTTGCCTTTTGCGCCTGATCAGGTGGATGAGCACCGGGTGCTGTTCGGCCCTTCGCTGGACTACGACACCAAACCAACGCCGCGGATGCTCAATCGCCTGTCAGCGTATGAAGTGCGGCTGGCTCAGCGCCCCGAGCAAAACATGATTGTTATTCCCGATGAGGTGAGCGAAGGCTGGGACAATTGTGTGTGCTGGGTGACCGGGCGTGTCAGCCAGGCACAGCGTGCCGTGCCCAACGCCCGTGTGCATATCTGCGAAGTGGACCGCGTCGGCTGGGTGCTGGAGCTGTCCGCGCACGAACTGGCGCGCCTGCGGGATGATATGGTGAACTTGTTGCAACGTCCGAAGTCCGCATTGCTGGCGCAACCGCAGCCCGGCCCGTGGAATCCCTCCAATCGGGCTGATGCGCGCCGCCATCAGCAGGCGGTGGATGCCTTACGCTCATCCGCAGCACGTGCCGTGCGCGCGGTGCTGGTGGAGTATGCCGATATTCTGCTACCGCACCTGTGCCTGTCTTCGACCTGGTGGGAGAACCGGTGTGAGCAGATCGGGCTTGCGCACACCAGTGAAGATGGCGATTTCCATTTTCTGGTGCCGCACACCTGCGTTGGTGATCGTCCCGACATTTACCTGTGGGTGGAAGGTTCGGTAAACGGTACACGGCGCACCCTCTATCGCCCGCCGGTTTCATGCAATACCTATTGGAACTACACCAGTGGGACGCGGGTTGCGCTCAACATGATTGAGCGAGCCGGTCATACGGCGGCTACCCCTGAGCAATCGGCGCAGATGCCTTATCTGGCGGTGGTTGAGGGCGAACGCGCCGCAGACGCCACCCCCGTTGTGCCAACGCAACCGCGCGGATAACAGGAGGCGCGCACCCAGGGTGCGCGCCAACATGCTTGCACTGGACGCTATTCCATCGCTGTGCCGCTCGGTCCTGGCGGCCCGAAGAACAGCGCCTTCATCAGCGATAGATCACTAAAGTTCACTTCGCCGTCGCCATCCAGATCGGCATCCAGTGAGCCCTCCGGATCGGTTTCGAAGAAGTCCTGCTTCAGCAGGTTCAGGTCCTGGAAATTCACGGTGCCGTCGTTGTTGAGGTCCGGGTCGCACAGATTCCCATAGCCGTCGCCGTGGGTGTCGCGCTGGTCCGGGTTGGAGACTGCAATGCAGTTGTCAGCCGAATCGGCGACGCCATCGGCATCGGTATCCAGCGCCAGTGGATCGCTGGTGACGCATACTTCCAGCCCCCAGCCATCCAGCGAGCCGCCGTCCTGGTTAACGCTATCGCTCACAATCAGGTTCCACTCACCAGCGCCGTTGGAGCCGTTGAAGGTGCTGAGCGAGTTGCTTGGCTGCCAGGTGCCCCCGCCGACGGGCGGGCACGGCCAGGCGCCTTCCGGTGCCTCATCGTCCAGGTTCAGGTTGTAGTCGTTCTCGCTGTCGCACGAGCGTTCCATGATCTGCACCAGTGCGCGCTGGGAATGGCGGCTGTTGTGGTTGTTGTGCAGTGGCCCTTCCAGTTTGAAGTCCAAATCGTTAAACCAGCTGTGGGTGCCGTTCAGGTCCACAACGTTCACGTCCACAATGCGCCCGCCAATGGCAGTATCCAGACGCGAAGTGATGGACGGTGTGCCGCTGGAGGAAATAACTCTTGGCGTATCGGTAGCCATCCGAGTCTCGCACTGGATCGGCGCCGTTTGGAAGCTCCAGGTGGCTGAGGTAGTGGTGCCGCACGCATTGTGCGAGACCACACGCCAGTACAACGTGGCGTTGCTCGGCAGGCTGGAGGGGGCGTAACTGGTTGCGCTTAGCTCGCTGCGCTCCAGCACAATGTTGTTGAACCCGGTATCCGTGGCCACCTGCAGGTCGTAGCGGAAAGCGCCGGGCGCTGGTGCCCAGTGCAAAGACTGTACACCGGAGATGTCACTTGCACCGTCGGTGGGCAGCAGCGGTGCGCTGTCGCCCGGGGTGCTGAGTGAGACTTCAAAATCCACAGTGGTTGAAAACGCCTGCGTGCCATCGTCAGCCTCAATACTCAGCATGTGCTGCCCAGCCATCGGGCTTACAACATCAATATTCAGTTGCGCTACGCCGGGCAGGGTGACACTGCTGGGGCTAAGTGAGGCACTGGCACCGGCCGGTACGCCGGATACCTTAAGATCTACGGTGCCTTGATAAAATCCATCGTTATTCACCGAGAGCGCTACGCTCTCGCTGCTGGCGCCGCACACGCCGATGCGTGCGGACTCCGCCTCGACCGAGAAGGCCTGCTGTAGCGCGGTCGGCTGGACCACAAAAAGGCCCTGCTCGATACCGCTGATAAGCACCACTCCACTGGGCAGGTAAGGGTAGTTGCTCCAGGCGCCGTTAAAGTTGGCTGAATCGTCGCTGGGGTAAATATCGAAGAACCCGTTTTCTTTGAGTACGCCGCTGCTGACGCTGGAGATATCCAATATGCGCAGGCCTGCGCGATAGTTAGCCTGGAATGCATAGGCGCCGCGCACATACAGATTGTGATCGATTGACGGTGTGCGGTTGGTGAAGTCGCCGATCAGCTGCGGGTTAGCCGGATCCGATACGTTCCAGATATAGGTGCGGGTGTTGTGTCCGTTGCCGGATTCATCCAACTCGTCATCTAGCAGGAAGTAGTTGTGATCTTCACTGAGCCAACCCTGGTGAGTGTAGCCTGAGTTGCTGTAAGGCACGCGGGCGAGTTGCACCGGCGCGCTCTTGTCGCTGACATCGACCACTGTCACGGTATCTTCGTTGGAGTTAAAGCACAGTTCGCTGCCATGATGAAATCCGTGGGCATCGCCGCGGAAGATGACGCACTGCGCATCATGAGTGTAACCATCGGAACTGAAGCACCCGGCAAACTGAGGTGAGGTGGGGTTGGAGATGTCAACCATGTGCAACCCGCCGGAGCACTGATTGGTGCCCACACCGTAGGCGAAGCCGCTCTGTTCGTTAATCACCAAGTTATGCGCGCGAGAGAAGTTGCTGTAGTGCGCGGTCTCGGTGAACGTCACCGGTGGGTTGCTCACGGTGAGCAACTGGCGCAAGTCAAACACCTGCATCCCGTGGTTGGAAGCCTCACTGACCACAAAGGCGTGATCTTTGTGCACCTTGATATCGCGCCAGGTGGAGTTGCCGCTGTGGGTGGGCAGATCGCCGATCAGCACGGGATTGCCGGGATCGGTAACTTCCACAAATGAAGTGCCGCTGGTGCGTGCGAATAGTGCAAATTCGCGCCCACTGATCGAGTCCGCCCAACCCCAAATGTCGTTACCACTGCCGCTGCCCAGTTGCGAGAGGGGCATGAAGGACAACATGTCGACATTATTGCAGGGGTAGAT
>CBDUQI010000126.1:0-16974 GCA_965369325.1 uncultured Gammaproteobacteria bacterium | reverse complement strand
AATATGCGGTGTATTATTTGACATCGACTTCCAGCACCTCCTTAAGTGCCAACCGAGCCCGGTGTAATCTGGACATCACGGTGCCCGGTGCAATCCTGAGAACGGCTGCGATCTCAGCGTAGGGCAAATCCAGATAATCACGCAGGACGATTATTTCCCGGTGGTCAACCGAAATCACTGCCAGAGCGCGTTGTAGCGCAGCGTCTCGTTGAGCGACCTGCAGTGCCTGCTCCGGGGTATTGCGTGTATCAATCAGCTCCTCAACCGGCAAGTCGCCAGGTCGCCGGCGCCTCAGCTGATCCAGGCAGCGATTGCGCACCACCCGCAGAAACCAGGGCTTCAGAGGCCCTCTGAACTCATCGTATGCGTCAGTTTTCCCGAGAACGCTCGCCAGCGCGTCCTGAACGGCGTCGGCTGCATCATCGGGGTTCCCCAGAATCTGGGTTGCCAGCGCATGTGCACCGCGGCTAAGGGTTAGAAGTTCATCGCGCATGTTGTTCATCATTACAGGCATCTATCGTATATACGCGCTGGCGCCCACGTTTATTCCCAGTCGGCAATAAGCGAAACAGGACACATCCTCGACGAGGTGTCCACAGACGGCGGAAACGTTCAAAGTGCCCGGCACCGAAACGCGATGTCGCCACCGTTGTGATTAAACTCCGGCTCATTGGCTTCGAACAAGATCGTGCCCGCCGGATCGGCGATGTTGGGATCTGCGGTGACCGCGAATTCGGCTACCGCCGCCAGGCGGCAGCAGGCGCGCGAAGAACTGAAGCATGGTTCGTTAGACGTGCCCGGCCTGCTCACCCTGTAGCGGACAAAGAAACGTCCGTTAACCGCGTAATCGGGGTGAGTCGCGCTACAAGTGTTCGGCCAGGAATTTTTCTATTGCCGTGTACAGCTCCACTTGGTTTTCGCTGGCGTTGAAGCCGTGACCCTCACTCCGTTTGACTAGCGCCTCGAATTTTTTGTTGTGCCGCTTAAGCTTGCCCGTGAGACGGCGGAAATGCTCGATATTCACGATGCCATCCTTCGCTCCATGCACCAACAGCAACGGTGCGGTAATGCGCTCCACATGGTTGATGGGTGAGGTGTCGTAGAAACGCTGCTTGTGTTCTACCGGATCGCCTATTGTCATGTTCAGCCATGCCTCGCGTGGCCCGTCCAGACCGGTAACGTTAAAGGTGCGTCCGGTTTCTTTGATTATTTGCCCAAGGTCCACGACGCCGACATAGTTGATCCCGCATTTGTACAGCTCGGGTGTCTTGACCACACCCATCATAGTGGCATAGCCCCCATAGCTTGCGCCGTAGATGCATACCCTACCGGGGTCGATCAAACCCTGTTCGGCCGCCCAGAGCACGCCGTCAGTCAGATCATCCTGCATCTCAAGGCCCCAGCGGCGATAGCCAGCGGCCAGGTGGCGCCCGCCAAAACCGCCTGATCCGCGGAAGTTGACCTGCAGCACCGCGTATCCGCGGTTGGCAAGAAACTGCACATCCGGATCGAAACCCCAAACATCGCGTGGCCCAAACGGCCCGCCGTGCGGATGGACGATCAACGGTGGCGGCTTGTCAGAATCGCCGGACGCGGGCAATGTCAGGTAGCCATGCATACGCATACCGTCACGTGCCGGATAACTCACCGGTTGCATAGGTCGCATCTGCTGCGGGTCGATCCAACTGCGGGGAGATAGCAGATATGTCAGCTTGTTTTGTTTATCGTCGAACAGATAGTAGGCGCCCGGATCGCGGTCGCTGTGGGCATAAACCAGAAACCGGGTTTCATCGTCGCTCCAACTCACGATCTCATTAACGGTTTGGGCCAGCGCCTGATCGATTTTCGCTTGTCGGCCTTCCCAGTGCTCATCAAAAAACACCGTCCTCGGTTTATCAGCCATGTAAGTGTAGAACACCGCCTTGCCATTGTGGGTCCGACGCAACTCCCCGCCGCCCTGGCTGACATCGTAAACCTCATCGGTGACCAGCGGCTCGCCAAACTCGCCGCTGCTTAAGTTGACCCGATAGAGCACCTGGCGAGTGCTGTCGTCCCTCATGCTTACAAACAGGTGCTGGTCGTCCTGGTCGAAACCAAACAACGTGAGCTCGCCTTGATGAAATGTCCGCAACGTCACCCAGTCGGCGTCCTCGTCGACGCGGTAGATGAGCGCCTGTTCGAGATCGTCCCGCACTTCACCGGCAGTAAGTGCCGCCCGGATAACGCCCTGGTTGTCCGGCACCCACTGATAAGCATATACCTTATTGTCCATCACCTTGCGAAGCTTGCCGTCCGCGACATTGCAGCGATACACGTTTGGGAAAACAAACAGCTCGTTGCCGCCCACCATCAGCACGTGCTTGTCGTCGTTCGGCAAGCGACTCAAGTAACGGAAGGCCGTGCCGCTGCCGGCGACAGCGGCTCCCAGTCTTGAACGCGCGTCGCGCTGCCTCACCGGTGCGCCACCAGAGCCGTCCTTCAATACGGAGAACGTTCCAAGATACTGGCTTGCACGGTTTGCCTCGTCGGCGCTGCGGTCAAGGTTAAACATCAGGCGGTCGGCGTTAACCCAGGTCAGATTACGGACGTCCTCCTCTTCGTAACCGGTTATTGCCTTGGTAGCTCGAGTATCTACATCCATCACGACAATGTTGCGCGCCTGCGGCGCCCCCTCTAACCGAACAATCGCGGCAAGGTGGCGACCGTCGGGGGACAAACGCGCATTCGCGAACTCCGCCTCTTTAAAGAATTGCTCGATGGGCGGCAGCTCCGTCGAGTTCGCGCGGGCACCGCCAAGCGCGAGAAATGCCCCCGCAAGCAGCACCGCCGCCATATGGCGAAAAGGCATTGGTTCAGGGGTTGCGACGGTTGACAAACGCATGCTGGCTCCGATAGTCAGTTAGGTACGAATTATGCAGACAAGAACATTATAGCAACGCGGCGCTGATTGTTTAGGTACTCGTTCCGTCTTTGGCTATCCCAAACTGTTTCATACGGTAGGTTAGGGTCGACGGGTTTAGGCCTAGTAAACTCGCCGCACCATCCTCTCCCCAGATACGCCAGTTGGCATGCAGCAAGGCTGCTCGCATATTGGCCTTTTCCATCGCTCGAAATTCCGCATCGGTAACGAATGTAGACTCATGCGTTGGGGAATCGGCGACAAATTCAGATGCCGTGGGAGTGGCCTGCGGCAGTGCCCGATCGAGTCGCAAGCGACCGCCCGTTGAGGAGATGACGGCACGTTCAATCACATTCCTCAGCTCTCTTATATTACCGGGCCACTGATGTTTCTTTAACGCCCCCAGTTGCTGTTGCGTCAGGCGAAGCGAATCGCGCCCCAGATCCCGGCAAATCAAGTCAAGAAAATGAATTGCCAGTGGCGCAATGTCCTCTACGCGCTGCCGCAGTGGGGGGACTTCAATCGGGAAAACGCTTAGACGATAGTACAGGTCCTCACGGAATCGGCCCGATTTCGCCTCTTCGCCAAGATCGCGATTAGTGGCGGCGACAACACGCACATCCACTTTGGTTGTTTGATCATCGCCAACGCGCTCAAATTCGTGCTCTTGCAGAGCACGCAGGAGCTTGCCCTGTTGCGACAACGGAATTTCTCCAACTTCATCCAGGAACAAGGTGCCGCCGGCCGCAAGCTGCAGTCGACCAACGCGATCTCGGTGTGCCCCCGTGAAGGCGCCTTTCACATGGCCGAAGAACTCACTTTCGAACAGATCTTTCGGGATCGAGGCACAATTGACTTTTACCAGTGGTTTGTCCGCACGATCGCTTCGTGCATGAATCCCGCGCGCAATCATCTCCTTGCCGACGCCCGATTCACCAAGAATCAACACATTGGCATGCGTCGGGGCCACGGCCTCCAATTGCGTCAGAGTTCTTTTGAGTGCTGGGCTCTCGCCGATAATCTCGCCAAAGTGGGACGTGACGTTGACTTCGTCTCGTAAGTAATCGCGCTCAAGCTCAAGCTGCTCTTTCAGCTCTCGGATTTTCTCAAACGCGGCCGTTCGTTCGCGCTGCAATTGTATTCGTTCAGAGATATCACGAAATACGACGACGGCACCATCAGGTTTTCCGTCTTTCAGTATCGGCGTACTGGTGTACTCCACAGGAATAGCACTTCCGTTTGCGTGCCAAAACACCTCATTGTCGACGCGATGGATCTCGCCATCCTTGAGCGCCGCGTAAATCGGACAGTGCTCACGAGGATAGTTCGAACCATCGGCGTGAGAGTGGTGATGGACATCGTGCGACTTCTGCCCAATGACATCCTCGGTATGCCACCCCACTATCCTTGCGGCAGCTTCATTGCCAAAGGTAAGTCGCCCTTCAGCATCCAGACCGTAAATGCCCTCGCCCGCGGATTCGAGAATGAGCGCGGTGCGTGCTTGTAGTTGCGTTAACGTGTCGGCCCGGCGTTGATGCTCGGTGACATCATGGGTAATTCCCAGCAGGCACGAAACCGAACCGTCAAGGCCGATAATTGGAGTGAATGATGAGTCAAACAACCGGCGGTTGGCACCTGTGAACTCATAGCGCACTGGTTCCCCCTGGATCGCTCTGTCCATGTTTGTTGCAACGCCATCGCGATCGCCAGGACTAACCAGATCAAGGTAAGGAGTGCCGATAACAGCATCGACATCGGTTGCTCCGACAAGCCGAAGTCCCGACGAATTCATGGCGCGAATGTTGCCGCTTACATCCACCTCATGGACACAGTGTGCCGAGTTATCAAAGAGCGCCTGGTAGCGCGCCAGGACAAGTCGGAGCGAGCCCTCGTCGGATAACGCCTGCAATGCCATTCTCCTCAAGTATTTATGGATTAAACCACAATTTCTTACGGTCCGTAAATTCTTACGGCACCCGAAATCAGTTAACTCACTGTATTTAAAACCTTTGTGCGGTTGGCACGACAAGTGCAGTACTCAACCCATACGAGAACTATCGCACTGGAGAGAAATCATGAGCAATGCAACCACCAAAGACGCGCCAACAGCAGCCAACCTGCAGAGCGCATGAGGGGCGTGAAGATGCAACGCCCCCCTATTCCGCCGTTCACCCGCGAGAGCGCCTTAGCGAAAGTGCAAGCGGCTGAAGATGCATGGAATTCGCGTGATCCAAAGACCGTTGCCCAGGCCTATACGGAGAACTCTGAGTGGCGGAATCGGGAGGAGTTCTTTCGCGGCCGCGACGCGATTGAAGCCTTCCTCAAACACAAATGGACGACTGAACTGCACTACCGGCTGATGAAGGAGCTGTGGGCCTTTACAGGCAACCGGATTTCGGTGCGCTTCGAATACGAATGGCAGCACGCCAAGACCGGGCGCTGGTATCGAACCCACGGCAATGAACACTGGGAGTTTGACGCGGACGGCTATATGGCTCGCCGCGACATGAGCGCCAACGACGTTGCGATTTCCGCCGGCGAGCGGCGCATCGAATCTTCAATTGACCATCGATAGGGGCCAGACCATGAAATCAACACTGACACTAATTGCGATTACTTTGGCATTAACAGGTTTGACGAGCATAGCAAACGCACAACTGCCAGACCCTGGCGTAAACATCGTTCCCGGTCGAACCGCGTTACTCATTACCGATCCGCAAAATGACTTCCTCAGTCCTAAGGGCGTGACCTGGGGTGTTGTCGGCAAGAGCGTCACCGAGAACAACACCGTCGAGAACATCGACGCTTTGTTCAAGACAGCAAAAGCCAACGACATGCCGGTGTTCGTCTCACCTCACTACTACTACCCGACCGATCATGGTTGGCGGTTTGAAGGGGCACTGGAAAAACTGATGCACAACATCGGCATGTTCGATCGTAAGGGCGCTTTGACCACGGAGGGATTTGAGGGATCTGGTGCCGATTGGCTCAATCGCTACAAGAAATACATCAATGACGGCGCCACCGTTGTTTCGAACCCGCACAAGATCTACGGGCCGGAAACGAACGACCTGGTGTTGCAGCTGCGAAAACGTGGCATCGAAAAAATCATCTTGGGCGGCATGTCAGCCAACCTTTGCACCGAATCGCACATGCGCGAACTCATGGAACAGGGTTTTGAAGTCGCGGTGGTCTCGGATGCAACGGCGGCCGCCATCGTCGAAGAAGGCAATGGTTATGAATCTGCATTGGTGAATTTTCGATTTATCGCGAACACGGTATGGACCACGAAAGAAGCTGTTCACAAGATCAATAACGCTAAATAGGCGCGTATCGCTTTTAGCCATCACTCTTGTGCACTGGCGCCAGCAAGCGCCTGTCCGATCACCGTGTAACGACTACTTATCAACCCAGGAGTACTAACATGAGAGCATTCAACACAAAGCACGTAGCGGCATGTCTGTTCTATACACTACTGGTTATCGCCGGATTCCAGTCCGCAGCGCTAGCTGAGAACGTATCCAATGTGAGTTACCAGACCGTCACCCTGGAAGGTATCGACATCTTTTATCGCGAAGCGGGCGACCCAAACAACCCAACAATCTTGCTATTGCACGGCTTTCCAACGTCATCACACATGTATCGCGAACTGATCGCAGCGTTGGCCAATCAGTATCACTTGGTCGCGCCTGACTACCCCGGCTACGGTTTCAGTTCGATGCCCGACACCGATAAGTTTGACTACTCCTTCGACAATATTGCAAGGTTAATAGGGAAGTTCGTCGATGAGGTGGGGATCGATAAGTTCAGCATGTATCTGATGGACTACGGTGCCCCGGTAGGTTTCCGTATCGCAACAGCTCAGCCCGATCGAATTGAGACACTCATCATTCAGAATGGCAATGCGTACGACGAAGGTATCGATAACAATTTCTGGCAGCCCATTAAGGAATACTGGAAGGATCGCAAGTCCGTCAACAAGGGGCTCGACAACGACTTTTGGAAAAACGTCAAAACAGCCTACAAGCAGCCCGCCATGTCTAACGACAACGCCCTGCGGTTTCTGACCACGCTAGGCGCGACAAAGTGGCAGTACACCAACGGTGTGCCGAACGTAGAATCGGTTAGCCCGGATACCTGGGGACATGTGCAGCCACTGCTGGACCGTGAAGGCAATCAAGACATTCAGTTGCAGATGTTCTACAGCTACGGGTCAAACCCGCCGCTGTATCCAGCCTGGCAAGCCTACCTTCGCGACAATCAACCGCCGACACTAATCGTCTGGGGCCAGAACGACGAGATATTTCCCGCCGCGGGCGCTGCCCCATACAAGCGGGATCTCGAAGACCTTGAGTACCACCTGATCGACACAGGGCACTTCGCTTTGGAAACGCACGGCCAGGAGATCGCTGACCTGATGCGGAATTTCCTTAAGCGGAAAGTTGGCCGTACCCCCCTAGCGGCGAACTAGCGCCGCTGGTTCTGCGGCCGTATTCGTACGGCCGCATCTTTTAGCTAAAGGCAATGCAGTCATGACTCATCGATTCGCCGAGCTGACGTTTACCGACAGTGTCAAATCGACCCAGGAACAGTACGGTTCGCGGTCGCAGAATACGCGTCTGCAAGACAGCTTTGGACCGAACGACCAACTTACCGCTCGCGAAGCGGGCTTTATCGCACTTCGCGATACGTTCTATATGGCGAGCGTCGGTGAGACGGGGTGGCCATATGTGCAACACCGCGGCGGCCCCCAAGGATTTCTCAAGGTGCTGGGGCCAAATCAACTGGCCTACGCTGATTTTCGTGGGAACACGCAGCTCATCAGCGTTGGAAACCTGTCAGTCAACGATCGCTGCTCATTGATCCTTATGGATTATCCAAAGCGTCGCCGCTTAAAGGTACTCGGACATATCCGCATCAAGGACGCGCGCACCGTTTCAGCGGAGGTCCTCGCGCAGGTGGAGCTGCCGGATTACAAGGCACGAATTGAGCGAATCGCGTTCATTGATGTTATCGCGTTTGACTGGAATTGCCCACAACATATCACTCGCAGATACACCGAATCGGAATTTGGCGAGCTCGCCAAGACAGCTCAATAACCGAAAGATGAACGGCAGCAGAGGAATTAGATGTCCGCGACACACGCCGAATTGCTGGCGAGCACGTAAGCCTCGCGCTCCACCCCGCATAGTTCCCACAAGCCGACACCATCAGGAGCTGACCGTGCCCGATGTCGATAAGGCACAAGGCGCTTCTTCGAAAGGACATGACTATGAAAAAATTTGATGCGATTGTGATTGGTGCCGGACAAGCCGGGCCACCGTTGGCGGAGAAACTCACACAAGAAGGGCTAAAAACTGCGATTATCGAGCGTCAACACTTTGGCGGTACTTGCGTGAACGTCGGCTGCATTCCCACAAAGACGCTGGTGGGGAGTGCGCGGGTCGCCCAACTTGCACGCCGCGCGGCCGAGTTCGGCATTGATACCGGCGATATCAATGTTGACATGCGACGAGTTAAGGCACGCATGGACGAGGTTCGCGGTGATTCGAATCGCGGGGTCACCAAGTGGCTTGAGGACATGCAGAACCTGGAGGTGATTCGAGGTCATGCCCGATTCGTGGGTGACCGCCGCATTGATGTCAACGGGGACCTGCTCGAGGCAGACAAGGTGTTCATCAACGTCGGTGCGCGTGCGCGAGTGCCGGACATCGCAGGTTTGGATGAGGTGCCGTATCTAACGAACTCAACAATGCTGGAAGTGGACTTCACACCGCCACACCTCATCGTGATTGGAGGGAGTTACATCGGTCTTGAGTTCGCACAAATTTTCCGCCGATTCGCAAGTGATGTAACGGTGATCGAGAGAGCCGATCGGGTGATAGCCCATGAGGACGGGGACGTATCTGCTGAAGTACAAAAGATCCTTGAAAACGAAGGTGTCCGGTTCGAGTTGGGGGTCGATTCGGTGAGCTTGACAGCGCGCAATTCCGATATCGAAGTGACGACCTCTTGCAGTGGACGTTTTGGGTCGGTCGTTGGCACACACCTATTTTTGGCCGCTGGGCGGGTGCCCAACACGGACGACTTGGGACTCCAGGAGGGTGGTATCGCCACCACCGCGCAGGGGCTAATTGAGGTTGACGAACAGTTGCGAACGAGCGCCACAGGCGTTTGGGCATTGGGTGAAGTGAACGGGCGCGGCGCGTTCACTCATACCGCGTACAACGATTTCGAAATAGTAGCGGCGAATCTTTTTTCGGACGAGCGCCGATCCGTTTCCGATCGTATCGCTTGCTACGGATTGTTTGTCGATCCACCACTCGGCCGCGTTGGGTTGACAGAACAAGCGGCGCGGGACGCAGGTTACTCAGTTCGTATCGGCAAGCGATCAATGACACGAGTGGGGCGCGCCCGAGAATTTGGTGACACGCAAGGATTCATAAAAGTTGTTGTCGATGCAGATACGAACAAAATACTGGGTGCTGCAATACTCGGGCTGAATGGGGATGAGGCAATTCACTGCATCATTGATGTGATGAACGCTGGCCTCCCCTACACCGCCATACGCCGATCGGTGCACATCCACCCGACGGTAGCCGAACTCATTCCGACCGTTTTCGGCGAGCTGGATGTAGCTTGACTAATAAGGGACTGGCAGCCTGAACATCCGCTGGCCAGAACCAGCAAGGCACTTGTCTTGCATTCCCTAACACACGAAGGAATAACGCATGTCATCAACCGACAAGTTAACACTTCCCGCCAAGACCTTGGCAAGGCTGACCATAAGCAACGACTCCAACCACGTGTTTGATACGACGATTGACGAGGTCTTCTCCGCCAGGTCGTGGAAGCGCAAAAGTGCTGCATAATCCGGCGGCACCAAGTGATATCGTAAGGAGGACGCCTTCGATTACCGTACTGGTGGTCGGTGCCACGGGTATGACGGGACGACCTCTCGTGGAACAGCTGCTCGGAAGACATTACCGGGTGCGCGTGATTGTACGCTCGCCTGACAAACTCTCAGCGGAGATTTTGAAAAACCCGAACACAACGGTCACCGAGGCCGCTGTTCTGGATTTAACGGACGAGCAGATGGCAGAGCATGTGAAAGGCTGTGATGCTGTCGTCTCATGCTTGGGGCATGTCGTGGATTTTAAGGGCATGTTTGGAGAACCCAGAGGGTTATGTACCGACGCGACGCGGCGTTTGTGCCGTGCAATCGAAACGAATCGCCCTGCTGTTGCCGCCAAGTTCATCCTGATGAACACGGTTGGGGTAAGGAACCCCGATTTGAACGAGAAGAGAACCTGGTACGAGCGCGGTCTTCTCACACTGTTACGCCACCTCGTGCCGCCGCACAAAGACAACGAAGCGGCGGCTGAGCACCTACATCGACGTGTCGGTGAGGACAACAAATTCATCGAATGGTGCAGTGTCCGACCGGACTCGTTAATTAACGCTGAGGTCTCGCCATACGAAATCGAGCAGTCCCCGACCACTGGCATCTTTACCGGACGCCCCACCACACGATCGAACGTCGCTCACTTCATGGTTGAGTTAATCGGGAACGCGAAACTTTGGAATAAATGGAAATTTGGCGCACCGGTCATTATGAACACCGAAATTGGCTCATCGCGCACTGGCTCCGCTATCAGCGCGTGACCCGGAAGATTATTGAGGCATTTGACTCTCACTTCCCTGCAACGCCTCTTCAATTCCTTGTCGCATGCGTTTGGTCGCATGCCCGATCTCTACGAGCAATAAGACAAGCCCCGTAATAACAGACAACATGGCCAACACGAAGAGGATGGCGATGAGAGTAGACAGATCGGCCTGTACGAACTGCCAACGAAAAGGGCGACGATCACAAGGCAGATCATCAGTGCACCACTAACGCTAAATTGTATGGCGCGGTGAATGATACGGATGCGATACCAATATGATGCCGCCTCTGCTGACAGCAGTTGACGCTGTTCTTCTCCTACTGCGTAAGGGATTCGCGTTTCTACCACCCGCGCACGATCAATGATTCCGGTGGCGTACTGACGTCTTGCACCCGCCGCACAGACGGAAAGCTTACGCTCTCATTGCCGGAGCGCTCAGCCCGAAAAAATTTGGGCTGAGCGCTTGTGGCACGACGCAAGCGCAACAGGACTACCTTACGCGAAAGTTGACAGCAGCCGTTTCTGCTTGCGTGCGGAACAAAGTTTACTTCAGCATGCAGTTGGGTATTCCGCAATACCCACCCCATCGGTCTGACAGAATTTCGCTCAGATACGTCCAGAGCCCTGAGGGGGTGAGGTCAAACGACGCCCCATCTCCAGCGAAACTCGGCGGCGCGGCGAACATGGCAGCGACTAAACTAGCGGTCAGTAAAGTTTTCATCTTCATGGAATGCTCCTAATAGTGTATGAATATCGTATACGGGGCACGCAAGGCCCTCGTTGCTCACTATCTAACGAGGTGGGGGGTAGTGTCCTTCGGAAAAACTTCTAAATTTGTGATTCAGTGTTGCAGACACAATGAGAAGGTCGTGCTGCCGAGCGTCCGTCAGTTTGGGAGCGTGTTCTTACCCCAGCTTATCGGTTTCAAAAGCTGCATCGCCACTGGATCCGGCGTTACGTCAGACCCCAAGCTTGTCCGCGAGCCCACCCAGTCAACCGACAGGTTGATTCCTGATCGCGGCACCGCTAAACGATCTGTCGTGCTAATCTCAAAGCCAGCCGTAACGTTAGCGAACTGCGTCGTACCACCGGACTGCTGCGGCACATCGATTCGAATGGCACTCTCGCTAGAGGCGCGAGAATAGCCGACATGAACCCACCCAGTTGCCGAATTGACGTCCACTATCCAGCGACACACGGGGCGTTTCACCAATCTGAACCTCAAATCGGAACTCGCCACCGAGCGGGTTGGCGACGATATTTGGTGCATTTAGAAGTCGTCGCGAAAAAATTGGATTCCGTCAACCATCGGACTGACTTCGAGGGCGCTATACTCAACGCTTGAGGTTCCCACTATCTCGCGAGGTCCGATTCAGGCATGCAGACAACCCATCTGGCGAACGAATGGTCGCTGTTGCAAAACCAGTGCGATAGTTACGAGAAGTACAGCTTGGTGATCAAACTGATCGCAATCGTATTGCCGGGCACGAGCTTGTTGCTGAGGCCTGGGAACGAGCCTGCCATTGCCGCTGTGATCAGCGTGCTGTGGTTGCAGGATGCAATATGGAAGACCTTCCAGCACCGCATCGAAACCCGTCTGCTGCAGATCGAGGGCTATCTCGCCGCCAGTCAGACTGGCGGCGACAGCGAAGGCATCGCCTACCAGTTCAATACCGCCTTCCTGGCCCAGCGCCAGCGTGGGGGGATACTCAAGGAGTATTTGGCACAGGCCTTGCGACCGACAGTCGCTTTTCCTTATGCGGCACTGCTGATACTGCTCGTCTTGACGGTAGTGCTTTCTGGTTAAGCGATAACTGGACGACCTCACCATTAAGCATCGCTCTCAACTGCGGCAACAAGCGTGGCATCATCTCGACCTCGTCATTCTAGGCCTTGTTGGTGGGCCGCAACGGTCGATGGTATGCCGTCTGCTCAGCCACGGCGCGCCATCCAGCATCGATGGCGGCGTCCAGGTAAGCGCGAGCTTCGGAATCTGAGTTGGCAATGGATATCCGACCGAACTGGGCTCGCCCGAGTTCATGAGGTGCTTGTCCTTGCGCCCACTCCGGATCATCCAGTGACAAGTACTCGTAAGCGTAACCGTGTGCCCAGCGGTTAACCGTAATCGCCTTGATATCGGTCTCATGATTGAATCTGTACTCACCGAGCAGCCCCTGGAGCTGATCCCGAATCTCCTTCTCATAGGTATCAAATGGGGTGGCGTATACCTGATGACGCGCCATTCGAAGTAACTCACGGCTGGTTTCGTTGCCGGTTGGTGTTACCGAAGGCGCGCCTAGCAGGTAGATCACCATAGGATCCTCCGGTCCGCGAGGCGGTTGGTGACCTCCCGTTGCCGTAGGCGGAGCAACGGTCACCACCGCGTATGGGTCATCGGGACAGTTCACCTGACCTACGCCGAGCTTGGAAAACGCGTGCCCGTTCCTGACCAGGACATTGGTCATCACCAACGGGACCTTGACGCCGTAGTTAAGCGCTTCTTTCTGACGTTCCGGCAACTGCGGACAGATATACGGGATTGCGCCGTTGTAACAAGCGAGCACGCAGTGCTCACCCGTGACACGAACGGCGTCGCCATCCCGCACGTAATCGACCGTCGCGGTATTATCCGCGGATTCGCGCACGCCGACGACAGTACTGTTCAGTCGTAGACGCACGGCGTTACGCACGAGGTCAAGCGCGCCATAGTCAAAACGACTTGTCGCGATATCGTCAAAACCGAGGGTGTGCGGAGCTACCGCTGGAATCAGTTTATGCACCAGCAGCCTGGCGATAGACGCATTGCCATCCGGAAAATACAGGCTCTCGTAGCCGGCCATAAGGCTCTCGAGAAGCTTGGCCCCAAGCTCACCGAGCCAGCCCATTCCACGCAAGCCGGGGTTCCCAGGTAAAAGGCCTCCAGGACGCTAATTCTCGACGCGGCCGGGCCTGCCATCAACTGGGCAAACGGATAGAAAATCGAAATGGTGTCTTTCGAAAGGCCAACCCGCTCAGTGAGGAATTCGGCGTAGCTCTCGTCGTGTGATCTTGTATTTCATCGTGGTCACGCTTGGCTCCCAGCCCTCATCGCCTTGCGAAAGAACACCGCCATGCTGATGACGGGAATCAGCAATAAGACCCCGATCGACTCGGCGTAACCACCAATATCCGCGGTTCCCACGCTTCGTGCTATCACACCGATGAACAGCATATGAAACAACAAACCGAAAAGGCCAAATCCGACGGCGGCTACTTTCGCGCTCAACGACAGCCGGAACAACGGTCGGGCAACCAGCAACCCAAAGATCCCGTACATCCAGAACCCGAGATAGTCGAAAGAAGTAAACAGCGAGAACGACAATGAGGGGTTCAACAACTCGAACAACTGTTCGGCGACCGCCACGTTAGCCGACACCGTGGATGATGCGGCGACCATCTGCGGGATCGACCAGATGGCGATGAACTTGGGAATTAGGAACGCAACCACCGAGATCAGCACCGCTGCGCCGGCGACAAAGGCGCTCACGGGGTGCGACCGACGCGCCTGCCACGCGGTACCAGCAAACACGCCCGACAAACTGAGCATCGCGATCATCTGCACCACCCAGCCCACGACAAAGCCGTTGATGTTCGAGCTGTACCACATCATCCGCTCGGAGAACGGCCCTTCCGGGGCATCCAGGGGGAAAAACAGCGACAGGACGGCCGCCGCTAGCAGGACGATGGCCGACCAGAAAGCGGCCTTGTTTATGGTGTCGTCGAGTGTGCCTGCATCGGTCATTGAGCGCTCCCGTTTCGAGGGTCTAACCTGTCTTGTATATCGACCTTCCCCAGAAAGGCCTCAAGGCGTGTGCGCCTGTAGGCTCGGATACGGCTTTCAAATCTGGCGTTGACCTGCCGAGTAGTCAATTCTAGACGCTGAGTCTACTTTATAGATAAAACCAGACGAATAATCCAGCAATGTGCGCCTGGTGCTCCGCTGTGGGCGTTGCTCAGGATGATCGGCAGATTTGCAAGGACGCGATCATATGAATGATCATTCGCTAGCGGGAATGAGTTCACTAAGGAGCTACCGAATCCAGCCACGCCAATTTACCGGGATGAAAAGGATACCCGCGCAGGCTCGCGGCATGGCGCGTGTGACTGAAATTCTCGATGCCTGCGAAACGCTGCTGGGTGACAAGCGATATGATGAGATTAATATCGATGATATTTTGAAGGCATCAAACGTCGCGAGGGGCACGCTATACCATTTCTTCGAGAACAGACGTGCAGTCTTCCTGTCCTTGATGCATCGAGCGCTGTTGGAAATGGATGAGCAAACAAACGCAAGGCCGGGTGAAGAAAAGCTTGCTTTTGTCGACTATGTGTTCAAAGTTGAACGTCGCCTCCAAAAAGTGTGGAAGAAGCACAACCATATGGTGGAGTTTTACGAGAGCAACAAATTCAGCCCTGACTTTAACGAGCCACAGCAGGAAAAGAGCTTGCTCGGCGTCGACGTAATGGCGCAACAGCTGCGTTCTCGGCATCCGCAGATCAGCCCGGCCCGGGCACAGAGAATTGGCAAGACGCTGCTGAGCGCCATGTATGCAGGTCTCGACACCATCGCGGTAATGCCAGCCGGGGAGAGAGCCGGATTCGCACGCGAGTGGCGACAAATGACCAAGGCCTATATTGACAGCTTGGAATTGTCGAAAGAATTATGAGCACTTTAACGATAACAATCGGCGTCAGCATTTTGATTTTTGTTGTGATTGGCAGTTATGCCGGGCGCAGCGTAAAAAAACTGGATGACTATTTCGTCGCGGGACGGCGAGCGCCGACGCTTCTGATTCTGGGAACACTGGTTGCCAGTGTGATGAGTACATCCATCTTTATGGGTGAGGCGGCGTTTACCTACGATAGCCAGTTTGGCGCCTACTTGCTCTTTCCCGGGATTGCCGTCACCGGCTACATGCTTGGCGCACTGTTCTTTGGGGTCTACTTACGGCGTAGCCGCGCACCTACCGTGGCAGACTTCTTTGGGCGCCGCTTTCAAAGCCGCCGTTTGCAACAGCTTGCCGGCTTCACCATTATTCTTGGCCTTGGCGGCTATCTGCTAATCGTCACTCAGGGCGCCGCCATCCTGCTGTCCGACATCACCGACATGCCGTTTGTCGTAAGCCTGCTCGTGGCCTGGTCCAGCTACACGCTTTTCACGATGTACTCCGGCTCCAAGGGCGTGATTATCACCGACACGCTGATGTTTCTGTTGTTCATGACCGCAACAGTCGTTTTCGTGTTGTATATCGTCGACGGTTTCGGTGGCATCCGCACCGCGATCACAGACCTCACCCAGGTGGAGAGTAAACCAGGGATCGCCTCCTGGACCGGTATGGTTGGTGAAGGAACCAGTTGGCCGACGGCGCTGGACTACGTGATTTGGGCCGTTGTGGTCGATGTTGCCTGGGCGTTTGTTTACGCGGTCGGCCCTTGGCAAGCCAGCCGGCATTTGATGGCACGCGATGAGCATGTCGTGCTGCGCGCGGCCATTCTGGCCACGTTCTGTGTGATTGTGCTGCAAATGCTGATCTACGGCATTGGTGGCTTGATGAACCTGGCAAACCCGGATATCACGCCGTCCGAAACGGTCATGATCTGGGCCGCCCAGTCATTGGTGCCCGAGTTTCTGGGCGCCGCGTTGTTGGCCGGGATTGTGGCGGCCGCGTTGTCGTCAGCGTCTACGTTTCTGTCACTGGTGGGGTTCAGTATAGGCAATGATATTGGCCGCAAGCCGCTGGCGATCACAGTGAATACAACCCGGAAAATCATGCTGGTGACAAGCTTGATTGTCTTGGTCTGTTGTTACTTTTTTCCGCCGAACATTTTCTGGTTCATGCTGTTCATTGGCACCGTGTACGCATCCAGTTGGGGGCCGGTCGGGCTGATGAGCATCTGGAGCAAACGGATCACCAAAGACGCCGCTTTCTGGGGAATGTTCGCTGGCTTCTTCATGAACGTGATACCGGCAACCATCGACTACCTCGGCATCGTTCAGATGCCGGAATACTACCCGCCCGTGATAGGCGCCGTCGTGAGCACCGTGGTCATTCTCGTTGTGTCGGCCCGCGGCACGGTCACTCGCGAAGAGAAAATCTATCGCCTGCGATTGCACCGAGCCCCGGCAATCGATATCGACTGGACCAAAACCAAAATCACCCTGTTAGCGCCATTGGGTTTGGTCGCTTATGGCTGCGCGATGCCTTTTGTGATGCTGAAGTATTACGTGATCCCTTATCAGATTGGGACCGGGCAGATTTCACCGGACGGATCGGTGAACTGGGATACGGGGGAAGCGCTGATTACGCTAACAATATTTTTGCTGCACGTTCCCCTTGCCCTCATGGCGATGAAAGTCATCCGGGATCG
>CBDUQI010000125.1:0-17079 GCA_965369325.1 uncultured Gammaproteobacteria bacterium | reverse complement strand
TGAACGACGGTGTGGTTGAATCGGCCCGGACATGGCAATATGAGCCGGGGGAGCCGGGTCGCACGATGAAGGATCAAAAAGTCGAGTTCTGTCTGAAAGAAGATGCCGGCGGGTCGCAGAGATAAACCATAGATATACGGAGCAGGAAGTTGTCATGATCAAGGTTTCAGTTTTGTATCCCAGCGGGGACGACACCACGTTCGATTGGGATTACTACTTGAGTACTCATGCCGATATGGTCGGCAAAGCGTTCACGCCGCATGGCATGCGTGACCTGAAGGTAGACAAGGGGCTCAGCACCGATGCGCCGCCGCCGTTCGTCTGTATGGCGCACCTGTATTTCGATAGCATAGATCAGTGGGTCGCAGCCTCGGCTGACGCTGGCCCGGTGCTGGGTGATATCCCGAACTTCACCAATGCGACGCCCACGTTGCAAGTGAGTGAGGTGCATTCAGGCTGACGGCCTTGCACGACAGCCTTGGGGCTGCTGGGTGTGCTTGAGCTTGTGTGTCATTTGCGCCAGTACCAGAATATACTGACCGATCCGTAGGACAAGCCGTTGACGTTATGCCACCCAGCCGCCCGCTCGTAGGGGTTCCTTCCTGCCGCAAAGAAATTGCACCGCACCATTATCATTGTGTGGGTGAGAAATACCTCGAAGCCATGACCGACGGCGCGGGCGCGTTGCCCGTGATGGTGCCCGCGTTGGGCGAGCGTGTTGCGAGCCGCGAATTACTCCAGCACCTTGACGGCCTGCTGCTGACCGGCAGCTACTCCAATGTGCAACCGCATCGTTACGCAGGCCCCGAAAGTGTGCCGGGTACCGCGCATGATCCGGCCCGCGACGACACCGTGTTTGCCTTAATCAAAGAGGCCGTGCGCATGGGCGTACCGTTGCTGGGCATTTGTCGTGGTTGCCAGGAGATTAATGTGGCCTACGGCGGCAGCCTGCATCAGCGGGTGCACGAGCAGCCTGGCATGATGGATCATCGCGAAGATACCGCTCAGCCCATCGAAGTGCAGTACGGTCCGGCTCACGAGGTCGCGCTTGCCCTCGGCGGCGTGTTAAGCGAGATTGCCGGGGCCGATCGGCTGCAGGTGAATTCTATCCATTGGCAGGGGGTCGACAGACTGGGTGAGGGCCTAGCGGTGGAGGCCACCGCATCTGACGGATTGGTGGAAGGGTTTTCTGTGCGCGATGCCAGCGCCATGGCCGTGGCCGTCCAGTGGCATCCCGAATGGCGCTTTGCCGACAACCCATTTTCATTAAAGTTATTTGAGTACTTCGGCGAGCAGATGCGCCGCTACGCTCGTGCACGTCAATAGCATCCGCGCAAGCGCGGACGGTGGAGAGAATAAAGTGACTGATGATACTGACGTCGAAGCCGATCGCGCGTTCATTGAGAAGTGGATGCGAGACAATCGCATTACCGAAGTGGAAGGGCTGGTGCCGGATCAGGCGGGTATTGCCCGCGGCAAGATTGTACCGGCGGCCAAATACTCGCGCGAGTTAGGCATGCGGTTGCCCGAATCGCTAATGGCGCGCTGTGTCACTGGCATGTATCCCGAAGGCGGTGCGATGGACGAGGCTGAGCCGGATATGCTGTTGCGCCCGGACGTTAGTACCATTCGCTTTGTGCCCTGGGCAGCAGATGCCACCGCGCAGGTCATTCACGATTGTGTGGATCGCCACGGCGCGCCGGTAACCTTCGCGCCCCGCTACGTGCTGCGGCGAGTGCTGGAGTTGTACGCCGCGCAGGGCTGGCAACCGGTGGTCGCGCCGGAAGTTGAATTTTTCCTGGTGCGCAAGAATGAAGACCCGGATTATCCGCTGGAACCGCCGGTTGGCCGTTCGGGCCGGCGCGAGACCGTGAGCCAGGCGTACAGTATCGATGCAGTAAATGAATTCGACCCTTTGTTTGAGGATATGTACGACTACTGCGATGCGCAGAATATTGAGATTGATACCCTGATCCACGAATCCGGCGCAGCGCAGATGGAAGTGAATTTTCTGCACGGCAATCCGCTGGAACTCGCCGACCAGGTGTTTTTGTTCAAACGAACGATGCGCGAGACTGCATTGCGACACGACATCTACGCCACCTTTATGGCCAAGCCCATGCAGCACCAGCCGGGCAGCGCCATGCATCTACATCAAAGTGTGGTGGATACGGATACCGGGCAGAACGTGTTCTCTGACAGCAACGGCGAGGCGACCGATTTGTTCCACCATCATATCGGTGGCCTGCAGGCCTACGTGCCCGACTGCATGGTACTGTTTGCGCCCTATGTAAATTCCTACCGCCGCTTTGCCCGTTACCATGCCGCGCCGATTAATCTTCACTGGGGGTACGACAACCGCTCAGTGGGTTTGAGGGTGCCCTACTCGGACGCGCAAAACAGACGAGTGGAAAACCGTATTGGCGGTGCGGACGTGAATCCGTACCTGGCCATCGCGGCGTCGCTGGCCTGTGGCTATCTCGGGATGATGCAAAAATGCGAGCCGTCCGAGGCTTTCACTGGCGATGCGTATCAATTGCCGAACGAGTTGCCGCGCGACATGTGGACGGCGCTTGGCCGTTTGACTGCATCCCCCGCGTTAACCGAGGTGTTCGGTGAGAAATTTCTGCAGGTATATCGGGCGGTAAAAGAAGAAGAATTCGAGGCACACTTTCAGGTGATCAGCCCTTGGGAACGGGAGTTCCTGCTGTTGAACGTCTGATGGTGGCACCTGCGATGCGTATTGCCATGTGGTCGGGGCCGCGAAACATTTCCACGGCAATGATGCGCAGCTTCTCCAACCGGCCTGGGACCTTTGTCAGCGACGAGCCGTTGTACGCCTACTATCTGGCGCACACCGGAAAACCACATCCGGGCGCGCAGGCGGTGATTGATGCCTATCAGACTGATTGGCGTGCGGTCACCGAGCAGTTGATCGGGCCGGTGCCGCATGGGCACCCGGTGTGGTATCAGAAGCACATGAGCCATCATCTGCTGCCGGACGTCGCGCGGGAGTGGATATTACAATGCGCGAACGCATTTCTCATTCGCTCGCCCGCGCACATGCTAGCCTCGCTCGCTCGGGTGCTGCCCGAGGTGAGATTGGAGGACACCGGGCTGGAGCAGCAGTTTGAGCTGTTTAGCTGGTTGCGCGAATGCACCGGCAAAACGCCACCGGTGATCGATTCTGCTGACGTGTTGCGCGATCCGCGCGCAGTGCTTAGCCAGTTGTGCGAGCAACTGGGGCTGGGTTTTGATGAGGCCATGCTGAGCTGGCCGAGCGGCCCGCGCGCGACCGATGGGAATTGGGCTGCGCATTGGTACGACAGTGTGCATAACAGTAGCGGTTTTACACCCTATCAACCGCGTGAGGTGGCGATCGCGCCGGCGCTTGAACGCGTGTTGGCGCAGTGCGAGCCATTGTATCAATCGCTAGCGGCGTATCGTTTGCGCCCGTAGCGCGTCGGCGCGCGCCAGATGTAAAAGGAACTCTATGCTGCAAAATTACGATGAGCGTAACCGTGACCTCCAGGTGAACATCAACGGCAACTTGGTGCACCGGGATCAAGCGGGTGTCAGCCCGTTCGACTCTGTCGTGCAGGGCGGTGATGGGGTGTGGGAGGGGTTGCGGTTGTATGACGGGCGCATCTTTGCGCTCACCGAGCATCTGGCACGCTTACGTCATTCCTCCCAAGCCCTGGCGTTTAGCGAGATTCCGGACGATGAGTATCTGATTGAGCAGATCCGCCGTACCCTGGCCGCCAACCAGATGCGTGATGGTGTGCATATTCGCTTGACGCTCACCCGGGGCGTGAAAGTGACCAGCGGGATGGATCCGCGTCTGAACCAGGCGGGCCCGACGTTGATTGTGCTAGCCGAGCACAAGCCGCCGGTGTACGACCGCGCGGGCCTCACGCTAATTACTGCGGGCACCCGGCGGATTCCGCCTGACTGCCTGGATCAGAAGATCCATTCCTGCAATTTGATTAACTCGATTTTGGCAAAAATACAGGCCAATGCGGCCAACGCTGATGATGCCTTAATGCTGGATCTGCGTGGGTTTGTAGCCGAAACCAATGCGACGCATTTGTTTTTTGTTAGCCACGGCGAGCTGCGCACGCCCGGCACCGGCTCCTGCCCAGAAGGGGTCACCCGCGCGACGGTGCTGCGCTTGTGCGAGGAGCACGGCATCCCGCACCGCATCGCGGATATTTCGCCCAGCGAGGTGTATCGCTCGGACGAGGTGTTTTGTACGGGTACCATGGGTGAGCTGGCCGCCGTAACCCAGGTGGACGGGCGCACCATTGGCGATGGCCAACCGGGCCCGATGACCCAGCGGCTGGGCGCGCTTTACGGCGAACTCACCCGGCGCGAGGGTATGGGCATTGTTTGAGCAGATCGGTCCGTCACCGTCGCCGGGCACCCGGTCGCTGCCTGTCGGCCATCGTCGCCAGCCTCAGCGGTGCTAGACTTGCGCTATGGCTAAAGGGCGCGGGATATCGATGGTCGGGCTGATTGTGGCCAGCTTCGTGCTGGTCTCCTTACCGCTGCTGGCCGCCATTGTGTTCGCATATCTGAATGTGAACCAGCTGTCTGGGGACGCCGAGAAGGTGGTGCGCCGAGGGATGGAGCTGTCCCAGCTAAGTACCGCGCTAGGGCAGGATGTGGATCAGTTGCAGCGCCATTTTCGCCAGGCTGAGATTGTGGGCGACGTGGCCGACGAGGAGATTCAATCGGTCTATGCGGAGCGCCAGCAGCAGCTGGAATCCACCATCAACAGCCTGCAGTCCCGATTGGTTTCTGATCGTGAGCGACTGGCGCATTTGGCGAGCCTGCGCGCGCAAAGCCGGAAGGTGTCCGAGCCGTTAATCGCCGGAGGCCCGAACGCACAGATGTCCGCCCAGCTGCAGTCGCTGCGGGAGGCCGCTGATCACTGGACCGAAACCACGGGTGCGCTGATTTCATCGGACGCCGATCAATGGCACGAAGAGGCTGAACGTACGCGCTCATGGCTGGCACGCATGCTAGTGATCTCGGTGCCCATGGCGCTGGTGCTGGTGCTGATCGCCCTGTTCCTGATTACCCGCCCGTTGGGGCAGCTTGGTCGCGCCATTCAAAGCCTGGGCACGGGTGGTTTTGAGCATCCTATCAAGGTACGCGGGCCAGGTGATCTGGAGATGCTCGGCACGGAGCTGGACGGCTTGCGTGTGCGCCTGCGCCAGACCGAGGCAGAAAAGCAGCATTTTCTTCGCCATATGTCCCATGAGCTGAAGACGCCGTTGGCCAGCCTGCTAGAAGGCACAGAGTTGTTCGTAGACGGCTCGTTGGGCGCGCTGGAAAACCCGCAATCTGAGGTGGCAGGGATTTTGCGCAGCAATGCGCAGGAGCTGCGTCATCTGATTGAAAATCTGCTGGATTACAGTGCCTGGCAGGCTAACGGCAGCTCATTGGACACAAGCGAATTCGAACTCCAGATACTCTGCTCGCAGGTAATTGATCAGTATCGACTCGCGATGCGAGCGAAGAATCTGAGTGTAGACCCGCGTATTATTCCCATGCGGGTGCGCGCGGACCGCAGTAAACTGCGCACCGTGCTCAGTAATCTAGTGTCCAACGCGGTCAAGTACTCCCCGGTTGGGGGGACTTTGCACGTTCGCGCGCTGGGGTTGGGCCGCAATCTGATTGTGGATGTGGCGGATGCAGGGCCGAATGTGCCAATCGAGGAGCGACGGCACATCTTTGAGCCGTTTTTTACCGGTACCCCGCCCGCCCAGGCTCACGTGCGTGGCAGCGGTATTGGTTTGTCGCTGGTACAGGAGTACGTGATTGCTCACGGCGGAAGTATTGAGCTGGTCGACGGGTCCTACAGCGGCGCGCACTTTCGAGTATCGATGCCCGTGTATTTGGCCGGTAATAAAGGTAAGTTAGACGGCAAGGTCCAACGTGGGCAAGGCGCCGCGAGAGCGTTTGTGAAAGGCAATCAGGAGAGCATACTAAGCGCATGAGAACGTTAGCTGCTGCCCTAATCGTGTTTTTTTTGGTGAATTTGCTGGGTTGTGTTGCGGGCGGGCTGCCGTGGAGCAAGACCGAGCAGGCGCAAGAACCGCAACTCAAATCCACCTGGTTGGAGGAGCCTTTCGGCTACACTGCCATGATCAAGCGGGCCGATCGCTCCCGTCGCGCCCGCATGCGCGAGGAGGCGGTGTTGGCCTTCGCCCGCGATCCGGTCGCCGATCTGGCGTTGCGCGTGCAGCTGGTGTTCAGCGCGTCGGTGGTGGACCTGGATGACGCTCATCAGGCCTCCGATCAGATCGACAGCGCGCTGGAGGCAAACTACTCTCAGTATGTCAGCGCCGTGATTACGGGTCTGAAAGTGCAAAACGACCAGCGCCTGGAGAGCATGCGCGAGGCGGTCACCCTCGCTAGCGAGCTGGCGGTGCTGAAGGGCAACAATCAGGAACTGGCGGAGCTGCATCAAAAAGCCTTGGCGAGTGGCCGCCAGGCCAACGATTCGCTGCGTAAGGCCGAGGATAAAATACGCCGCCTTATGTCAATTGAGACGGGTGGTAGCGATGACGCGGCGGCCAATGAGGTCGAGACCAGTGGGCGTTGATCGCTCTGCAGTCGGTTATTGGTAAATGGCGAAGCGTTGCCCGTGAACTTCAGTGTTTCCCACAGGCGTCACATTGACCCACCACTTGTGCGTGGTAGCGTCCGCCCATGCAATACACAAGCCATGTTTCGGTCGCCATGACCCGCCCTGCCAAACCCGTCGCCAGCCTTAAACCAGAGATGCGCGGCAGAGCGCTGTTGGTCGATGACGATCCTGGGTTGCTGCGCCTGCTGAGTATCCGTATCGAGCAATACGGGTATATTGTGGATGCGGTGGATTCCGGCGCAGCCGCCTTGCAGGCGGTTCAGGCCCGGCGGCCGGATGTGGTGATTACTGATTTGCGCATGGACGGCATGGACGGCATCAATTTGCTGGCTACGCTGCAGGAAAAGCATCCCGGCCTGCCGGTCATTCTGATCACAGCGCACGGCACCATCCCGGATGCAGTGCGCGCGACCCAAGGTGGCGCGTTGGCCTTTCTTACCAAGCCGGTCGATCGCACCGAGTTGCTGGAGGCGCTGGATAAAGCGCTTCGCATGGGCAGCTCACGGGAGATTCCCGATGACTGGCGTGCGGACATTGTGACCAACAGCCCGCGTATGGAAGAACTGTTGGCCGAGGCCTATCGGGTTGCACAGAGTGAGGTCAGTGTGCTTATCCAGGGCGACAGTGGCACCGGCAAAGAACTGCTGGCGGCCGCGATCCACAAGGCTAGTCCGCGCCGCAAAGCGCCGTTCGTTGCGATGAATTGCGGGGCGATTCCTGAACAATTGCTGGAGTCGGAGCTATTTGGTCATACCCGCGGCGCGTTTACTGGTGCCGCCACCGACCGGGCCGGCCTGTTCCAGGCGGCAGAGGGCGGATCAGTCTTTCTGGATGAAATTGGCGACATGCAGCTTGCGCTGCAAGTGAAGCTGTTGCGCGTGCTGCAGGAGCGCAAAGTGCGCCCGCTCGGCAGCAGCGAAGATATCCCAATCAACGTGCGAGTGATTTCCGCCACTCACCGTGATCTGGCAGAGGCCATTGAAGCTGGCGACTATCGAGAAGACTTGTTTTATCGACTGAACGTGGTGCAATTGCAGTTGCCCCGACTAGCAGAGCGGCGCGAGGACATTCCGCCGCTGGTGGCACATTTTCTGCGCCGTTCGGCTGCCCGCGACGGGCAGGCACCCAAGGTGTATTCACCCGAGGCGATGGAATTGCTGGTCACTGCGGATTGGCCCGGGAACGTGCGCCAGCTGGCCAACATTGTGGATCAGAACGTGGCACTGGCGCCAGCGTCCGTGATCAGCGCCGGGTTGGTCGAGCGTGCGCTGGGCGAGAGCGTGCAGCGGTTGCAGTCGCTGGCCGAGGCCCGGGATGAATTTGTGCGCAGTTATCTGGTGCAGCTGTTGCAAACCACCGGTGGCAACGTCAGCCAGGCGGCCCGTCTGGCCCAACGCAATCGCACGGAGTTCTACAAGCTGCTGTCGCGCCATTCGATCAACCCGCAATCATTCAAGCACCGATAGCCGGTTTTTTCCCCCGGCGCCCACACGCTTAAATCCTTCGTCGCCACCGAGCGACAGAAATACCGTAGTTGAATCAGTCGCTTGAGTAATCGCTCGAGATCGCTGTCGCTATGGCCAGACAGTTATTGTGGTTCACGCTTGCGTCTCTGCGCAGCGCGAAGAAATAACTACTTTTGAATCAACCGTTTAATGTTATTGGCACGGCTCTTGCTATTACTTTAGTTAAGTACGCGGGAGGCGTGTGTGCCGACAGGGAGACCCTTTAGGTCTTTCCGTGAGCGTTGCGCGGACGTTGACCGAAATCAGCCTGCTTCTGGCGATTGCCAACGCCCTGGCCACGAGTAAGTACATTTGAGAATCTAAAAGGAGTGCGAAAGAAAGCTCGCCCGCCGTAGCCCCCCCCTCGAGGATGCGGCGGATACAAAACAGCTGACTTTCTCTACAGTTAGCCTTGCGTCATGTGCCTTTTCAGCCAACCATGACGACCCTTTGAGGCGGGCTTGTCCCGCCTCTTTTTATTTGTCGGCGACTATCTGTCGCCTTTTGACATCACCGGCGGTGCCACTCTGTGACTCGCCTGAAACGATAAAGGTTGACTACTTTATATATGAGTGATATTAATTCACTTATGGGTTTTGTGGTGAGCGAATGCCGCTCGCCTTGTTTACTTGCGCTTGGCGTTTGTTCTGGCATCTAGATGATGTCGGCATACAGCGCTTGCGCATCCGCGCTGATGGCGCATCAGTCACTGCGTGGTGCCTTGGTCTTTAGCTTCTGGCCCACAATTCAGAGCTGACCGTGCTGCTTGTGGTTGGCAGTTTGGCACCATTTTACCGGGTGGGGTTCCCCCCACCCGGTATTTTAATGTTGAGATGTTGCGGCAAAACGCCGCTGGATCAATGCGATCTGATCGTTGCGCTACTGTGAGCTGGCATCTTCGGCCTCAGGCTGTTTCAGTAGGTCGTCCATGCGACGGGTAATTTGCTCGTACTTATAACTGCTGAGCGAAAACACCCAGTTACTCAGGCGCTCGTTCAGCGATGTCGCCTCCTGGCGAAACGCCGCCAGATCCACATCGCTGCTGGGGGTCGCATCTTCCGTCGGCACTTCATCGGCCACTTCTGCTTCCACCGGATCGGCGGCAAACTGCTGCGCCAAGGCCTCCTCAAACCGGCTGGTGAAGGCCGCGTAGTAACCCTCCTCGTGCTCGAACGCACTCACTTCCAGGATGATGCCATCGAAACTGGAATACACGGTTTTGATAGCCTCTGCAGGTGACGGGAGATCATCGGCGGGGCGCACATCTTCCATCTGCAGGCTGGCCAACGCTGCGGCAATCGGATTAGCGACTGAGGCGTACTTTATTTCTTCACCTTCCGGCAGGTCGGCGACGAAGAAATTCGGATCCCTGGGGGCGGCCTTGCTGATGTTCACCGTGTGCCCGTCAGGGTGGGTGATAACGACGCGTTGAATCCGATTGGCGGCGAAGTTTAGAAACTGCTTTTCTACCCAGCTCAGCGGATCGGTCTTCGCGGAAAAGTCGCCCCGAGCCAGCCATGCTTGCGGGTCACCCGGGCGGCGCACGTATGTGCCGGTGGAGCCGCGCGCAGAATTGCCGATAAGTACGGCGCCGTTGTGGCCGATGCCCTCGGCGGGCGACAAGGCCAGGGTGAGCGCGCTGTCCTCGCCGGAATCCGCTAGGCCCAGTACACTCCAGCGTGCCGGGTCGGCCGTCTTGCGTTCGGCCAGGGTGGATTCGGCTAGTGCGATCAGTAGTTTGCGGACTTTTCCGGTTTCGGCCGGATAGCCGCTGGCCTGGGTGACCTGCCAGTGCTGGGGGCCACGGGTGAGGGTTACCTGGTTGCCCTGCGTATCGCTCACCTGAATCTGCTCGATGTTGTTGATATTGCCGTCAAGGCCGGGGAACAGCGCCCCGCCTTCACTGACGGCACTGGTCACCGGCGCGCGATTCGCGTTCCACTGGTATGCCGCGAGCAGCGCCAGCACAGCGACCAGCGCCATAATGAGGACTGTCTTCCCCTTCATGATGCTTTCCCTTTGTTTTGTTTGCGGAACCAGACGCTGAACAGCGCGAACAACGTGATCAGCAGCGGCACCAGCCCGATATTAATGGCCTTGAGTACACTGCCCAGCTGCTCGATGTCAGCATCTAGATCGCGTCGTACCTGTCGCAACTGCTTGCGGATCTCAAGCTTGCGCGTTTGAAACTGCTCAATTTCCGTCCGTTGAGCGTCCGACAGAATCAGCAGATTACTGGCATCTTCATCCTGACGGCTGCTCTGCAGCTCGCCCAGCCGGGCCTCGGTTTCGGTGAGTTCGCTCTGTAATTGCTGCTCTGTATCGCGGTAGCGATCCGTCGCTTGGCGGCGCAGTTCCTCCACTTTCTCGAACGGGCGGGTGAAGGTGGCACGGCCGCGCACGCTGATCAGGTCGCTGCTGCCGGTGAGGTTGTCCACCGCATTTACCACAAAATCGCCATTGTTGGCGAAGGTTGAGAGCAGGCGCTGGCCGAAGAAGTTCTGCACCCGCACCCACATCTGATCCGACAGCATGTCGGTGTCTGCCACCACGATCATGTTGACCGCGCCGGTGGAGGTGTCCAGATGGCCTTCCGGGGCAGCGCTCTGCGCCGGATCACTGTCGGGCAGCGCCTCACTGAGCCCGCCGGGAAAGGCCGATTTCATTTCGCCCTGGATGCGCGCCGCCAGAACACGCACTTGCCCGTCGGGTGCAAACTGATCCAGCAACTCGCCGGGGTCGGGCAGAAAGCGGAAGCGCTCGGAGCCGATGCTGGCGGATTGCTCGCTGGTGCTGATCAGCGGAATCAGCGTCAGTCCACTTTGCTCGGTGACGCCCACCGTGCCGGCGAACGCCGCATTGATGTTGTTCAGCCCCGCGCTGATCACATCGTCGGTATCCAGATTGCGTGCATCGAAGCCGAGTACGCCAAGATGACGAATCGCCGCGCGGCCTGGGCCGCCGCCAACAGATAGTGCGTGCACACCGTCGAGCACCGCTTGAGTGGGCGAGTACTCGATGCCCCAGCCCTTGAACAGCTTGGGCAGGTCGGATGAGCGATCCGCAAACATTGCTGCCTGCGGGTTCTGGGGATCTTGCGGAGGTTGTTCGGCTTCGGCGTGCGGGTCGACAAAAATCATCGCCTTGCCGCCGCGCATCACAAACTGGTCGATGGCGTACAGCGTGGGGTCCGCCAGAGACTTGGGATGCACGATCAGCAGCAGGTCAACATCCTGCTCGATCGTGACGGCCGTCGGTTCGATGTCGCGCATTTCAAACAATTGCTCAATTTGCGTGCTGATCGCCCAAGGCTCGCGCATGCGGTTGGTCATCGGATCAAAGCCCGAGGACAACGGCAACCCGGCGATTAGTCCGACCACCGGAAGCTTGGGGTTGTCCAGCGTGTAGATCAGCCGTGCCAGATCGTATTCCAGGAATGCTTCTTTGGCCGGATCGAAGAACGGGATCGCCTGCTCATCGTCCACCGAGTTGGTGCCGGCCAGGCCCAGATAAAGGCCTTCCTCGACGCCCCGTACAGGCGCGGCCTGCAGGCCAAAGCGGGAGGCTTCATCTTCCTGCTCAGAAAACGGCAGTGGGTCGATGACGTTCAGGCGCAGCTTGCCGCCCGAGTGCAGCACGAACTCCTCCAGCGTCTCCTGTACCCGGTTGGCATACTCGCGCCAGTTGGGTGCGTTCTCGGTCGCTTTGTTAGAGAAGTAGAAGTACAGATTAATCGGCTCGTCGATGTTGGCCAGAATGTTCCGTGTGCCGTCGGAGACGGTGTACAGCTTGTTCTGTGTCAGATCCAGGCGCATGCCGCGCAGCGCGACGTTGCTCAGCATGGTGAGCGCCACGAATAAAATGGCCACGACAGCAAGTGCCGACAGTCCCAGTGTTTTCTTGTTCATCATGTTGGTTCCTCGTGAACTAGTCGGCTTTCTTTGCATCAAGCACCAGCGCATTGGCAACAAGCCAGGCGCCGATTACCAGGGCAAAGTAGACCAGGTCGCGAATATCAATCACGCCTTTCGAAATGGAGCCAAAGTGGGTCCAGAAACTCAGGCTGGCCACCGCATCAATTAACGCCTGCGGCAGGAACGCACGCAGCGGATCCAGAATGATCGGCAACCCGCTCAGCAGGAAGGCGAAGCACACAACAACCGTGAGAATAAACGCAACCACCTGATTGCGCGTCAGAGCCGACAGGCATGCACCAATCGCGAGGAAGCCTCCGGCCATCAGCCAGCTGCCGATGTAGGCCGCCAGGATCACGCCGTTGTCCGGACTGCCCAGGTAGTTCACTGTGACCCAGATGGGGAAGGTCAGTACCAACGCAAGTCCGGTGAACAGCCATGCCGCCAGAAACTTGCCCAGTACGGCCTCGTACATCGTGACCGGGAGCGTCATCAATAGCTCGATGCTGCCACTCTTTCGCTCCTCCGCCCACAAGCGCATTGAGATGGCTGGCACCAGAAACAGGTACAACCACGGATGCCACATGAAGAAGCGGCTGAGGTCCGCCTGGCCAACTTCGTAAAAACCGCCCAGGTAGAACGTGAAGGCGCCCGCCAGCACTAAAAAGATAACGATGAACACGTAGGCCACCGGTGTCGCGAAGTAACTAGCAAGTTCGCGTTTTAGAATGATTGAGACGTTCTTCATGACAGGGCTCCGCTGTCGGCTGTGGTGATCGTACGAAACACCTCATCTAGCCGGCCTGATTCCAGTTGCAGTTCTTCGACATCCCAGTTGTCGCGGCCGGCCATCTCGCTTATCGCGCCCAGCAAGCGCTCGCCTTTGCGTGGGAAGGCCGTCAGCACGCGCTCTCGGGCATCCAGTTGCACCCGCTCTACGCCGGGTAGCGCGTTAAGCTGTGTGCGCACCACATCCAACCGCCTCTCATCTGCCAGGCGTACGCTGACGGCGTTGTGGTAAGTGGAGCGGGCTTCGAGTGCGGCCGGTTTGTCGTCGGCCAGAATGCGCCCCTGGGCAATGATGATCGCCCGGCTACACAGTGCGTGAACCTCCTCAAGGATATGGGTGGAAATCACCACCAGCTTATCCGCTGCCATGTCCTGGATTAGTTCGCGCACTTCGTGCTTTTGGTTGGGGTCGAGGCCGTCGGTGGGCTCATCCAGAATTAGCACCTTCGGATCGTGCACCAGTGCCTGTGCCAGCCCGACTCGGCGTTTGAAGCCCTTGGACAGGGTTTCGATTCGCTGGTCAAGGACATTGTCCAGATGCAGCCGCTCCACCACTTCGCCCACGCGCTGCGCGCGTGTATCGCCGTGCAGGTCGCGCACATCGGCGATGAACTGCAAAAATGTGCGTGGGGTCATCTCGCCGTAACTTGGGGCGCCTTCAGGCAGATAACCGATGCTTTTTTTGGCATCGATGGGCGCGCTGGAGGCGTCAAAGCCGCACACAGAGGCGGTGCCCTCAGTGGGTGTAAGGAACCCTGCGAGCAGTTTCATGGTGGTGGATTTGCCCGCGCCGTTTGGCCCAAGAAAACCCAGCACTTCGCCTGGTTGTACTTCAAACGATATGCCGTCGACCGCAGTCAACGCGCCGTAACGCTTGGTTAGATTAGAAGTCTTGATCATTTTTAGTTCAGCTCCATGCAAATCAGATACAGCCGGGCCGCCGAGTGGCAGTAGCGGTGGCCGCTTGGAAGGCGCACCTCAGTGTTGTCGTCCCGGGTAAGGCTTGCTTTGTTTGTCTGGGCTCGCCGGGCGCGGATACCTAACTACCCGTATCGCGCCCGCCCCGGCGTCACAACGGCCGGCTGACGGCCGGCCGTATTTCTACCAAATCGAGCAGATTTTTCAAGCCCTGGGGTTAACTTGAAGTGCTGCGGTGCATCATAAGTTGCTGATCAACGCATCGGCGAATTCGCTGCACTTGACCTGTTTGGCCCCTTTCATCAGCCGCGCGAAGTCGTAGGTGACAGTTTTTTGTCCGATGGTTTTATCCATGGCCGAGATAATCAGGTCGGCCGCTTCGGTCCAGCCCAAGTAACGCAACATCATTTCACCCGACAGCGTTAGTGATCCGGGGTTGACCTTGTCCAGATTGGCGTATTTTGGCGCCGTCCCGTGGGTGGCTTCGAACACCGCGTGACCGGTGACATAGTTGATGTTGCCACCTGGGGCGATGCCGATGCCGCCCACCTGGGCCGCCAGCGCATCGGACAAGTAGTCGCCGTTGAGATTCAGTGTGGCGATCACATCGAATTCGCGCGGGCGCGTGAGGACCTGCTGCAGGGTGATATCGGCAATTGCATCTTTAATGAGCACGCGGCCGCTTTCCAGCGCCTGCGCCTGTTCCGCGTTGGCGGCCTCGCCACCTTTGTCCTGTTTGGTGCGTTCCCACTGATTCCAGGTATACACCTGGTCGGCAAACTCACGCTCGGCCAGTTCGTAACCCCAGTTACGGAACGCGCCCTCAGTGAACTTCATGATGTTGCCCTTGTGCACAAAGGTAACGCTTTTGCGGGCATTGTCCACGGCATAGTTGATGGCTGAGCGCACCAGACGTTCGGTGCCTTCACGGGAGACAGGTTTGATGCCAATGCCCGATGTCTGCGGGAAACGGATTTTTCCGTACTCGCGCGGGAAGGCCTCTTTGAGCAACGCCAGGAATCGTTCGGCTTCCGCCGTGCCCTGCTCAAATTCGATACCCGCGTAGATGTCTTCGGTGTTCTCACGGAAAATCACCATGTCGACATCCTGCGGTCGCTCGGTGGGCGAGGGCACCCCGTCGAACCAGCGTACCGGGCGCAGGCAGGTGTACAGATCCAGCATCTGACGCAGGGCGACATTAAGCGACCTGATACCGCCACCCACCGGCGTGGTTAGCGGACCTTTGATCGACACGAGATACTCGCGGGCCGCCTCAACCGTCTCCTCGGGCAGCCAACTGCCCAACTGGTTGAACGACTTTTCACCGGCCATGATCTCCATCCAGTGAATCTGCCGGCTGCCGCCGTACGCGGCTTTGACGGCGCCATCCAGCACGCGCACGGTGGCACGCCAGATGTCCGGCCCGGTGCCATCACCTTCAATAAACGGGATGATTGGGTTGTCCGGCACGGTCAGTCGGCCGTTCTGAACGGTGATTTTGGCGCCGTCCGCAGGGGGCGTCAGCTTGTCTGTCATTCGCGCAATTCCTTGTGTCCATGCGATTGGATTGGTCGCGATATTAGCAGGATTCGCCTGTAATTTCGCAGCAACGCCGGGTAGGTAACACCAGGTGCCACGCGGCCCTAATGCACTTTCGCGTCCGTGAGCGGGTGGTGCGGCGCCCGGTGGCTGGCCGGACGGCTAGTCCGGGCTTGCCTGCGGGCCGCGTGTGTAACTGTCCGGGCGCTCGCGCTCAATCTTCTCGCACAGCAGGGTCGGACGGTCGCCAGCGCGGGAAAATAAGTGTTCGCGCTGCATCTCGGCCAGCGCCGCGTCGCGGTCCGTGGGGCTGGCGTACCAGCGGTACATCTGAGCATCATCGCCCAGCACCAGCCGGAAGGTGTCGTGTTCAGGCAGCGTCATACGAATCCCGAACAACCCTTTGGTGCTAGTTCGTATGCGGCCAGGATCGGTGTTCTCAGAGTTGCTCATGCCAGTACTCCATCGCCCAGGTTTACAGGTGGGGGCGGATTATCACAGTCGGGTGCTACCGGGTTCAACATCCGGCGCGGTGTTTTTCTTACCCATATGACCCAAAACGAGGATGTTGCCCGATTGTATCTTCAAAACCAGTGTGGCAGGGTCGACAGAGAATTCTGAGGGATACCAAATGCCACCAATTCGGGTCTTCTTGATAGAAGACCATAATCTTGTTCGCGCTGGCATTCGGTCGTTGTTGGAAAACCTCCCGGATGTGTCCGTTGTTGGCGAGGCTAGCAACGGGCGGGAGGCGTTGCGCCAGATTCGTACAGATCCACCGGATATCGTCCTGACCGATATCGCCATGGCTGAACTGAACGGAATGGAAACAACTTCACGGATAAGCAAAGAACATCCCCGGGTTCGCGTGATCGTGCTGTCGATGTATGCGAACGAGGAGTATGTGTTGCAGGCGCTTCGGGCCGGCGCGTCGGGATATCTGGTCAAAGAGGCGGCTACATCGGAGCTTGAGCTCGCGATCCGAGCGGTCGCGGGCGGGAAAAGTTATCTGAGCCCGGCGGTACAGGGGAGCGTGATCGACAACGCGATCGATCACCCCGACAGTAGTGATCGGCAGAAGATAGGCCTCGGGCGACTGACTCCGCGTCAACGCGAGATACTGCAGCTGATCGCTGAAGGGCACAGCACACGTCAGATCGCTGAGTTGTTGAATCTCAGCGTCAAGACCATTGAGACCCACCGATCGCAGTTGATGAACCGGCTTGAGATACACGATGTGCCTGGTCTGGTACGTTTTGCGATACGGGTAGGACTAATCTCTACCGACGGATAGAGAGTTGGGTTTCACCAAGGTGATGGTTGAAGCGATGAAGCCGATACGCACTTTAATTGTGGACGATAACGCCAGATTCTTGGAGTCGCTGAGTAACTATCTGTCGCGACGGGAGTCCATCGATGTGGTCCAGGTAGCCCACTCCGGCGAGGAGGCATTGCTGGCCTTCTCCGCGTGTCGGCCGGAGTTGGTCCTGGTGGATCTGGTGATGCCCACCATGGACGGGTTGGCGGTCACCCGCAAGCTGAAGTCACTGGCGTCGCCGCCGCGCGTGATTGTGTTGACGCTCGCCGAGCACCATACCTATCGTGACCGTGCGCTGTCAGCAGGTGCGGATGGTCTAATCAGCAAATACGAAGTCACCACCCGTCTGATGCCGATGATTCTGGGCAACGATGGCACCGGCTTGCGCCTAGCCTGGCCAACAGAAGGGCAACCGGTGCCGGCGTCCGACAGCGGTGC
>CBDUQI010000124.1:0-17156 GCA_965369325.1 uncultured Gammaproteobacteria bacterium | reverse complement strand
GTAACCGGGTGTCCCGGTACAGATTACTATATCGGGCCGCCAGGCGAGTGAATCAAGCCGTCCACGGGGCGATGCTGCGCCCAATGTGATGTTGGGCCGGTTTGGGGGTGGCCTGGGGTACCATCGGGCTGCTCGCCAAGGGCCGAGGCTCTGGGCTGACGAGCGGAGTATCCATCGGCCGGCTCATCATATGACGGTTCTCGCGAATGTACTGCTGGCTTGCGCTCAGCATGGCTTGGCCCAGCCCGGCGGCGAAACGCATTCCGGGCGTGTCCTGTTCGCCTTCGCGTCCCATCGTGCCCAAATACTCGCCGATGCCCGATAACTCTTCGGTAATGCTCTGCAGGCGCTGATCTAGCAGGGCGTGAATCTGATGTTCTTTAAGCATATGAGAAAAATGTAGCAAGACCATGAATTCACTTCGAACTTTATGTCTCGGCTCTGCTTTTTGAACCGCATCGGTAAACCACTCCCGACCATGCTCGGTGATGTGGTACACCTTGCGCGCTGGCTTGCCATCCTGGGGAATCTCTTCACAGGTGACCAGGCCCGCATCGGCCAGTTCGGCTAGCGCCGGGTAAATAGAGCCGTAGCCAGCCGCGAAAAAGTGGCTAATTCGGTTCTCAATATATTTCTTGATGTCATAACCGCTGGCCGGCTCCAGGGTTAAAACGCCCAAACATAAGGTCTTGATATCCAATGTTTTCTACCTCCCACGGGCCAACATCATCCAGATCCTGGTAGGCGGATTGAACCTGTTGGAACGCATAGTGACTTAGCGAATCACTTCGAGCGAAGCGACAATTAGTGCAGCAAGAGTTAAGGATTGCGGTAACACGAATGTGTTATAGCTATATATAACACTAACTCACTCCATTTGTAAAGTTCTATGTCGTTTTGCGGCTCTATGCGGGCGTGAGAAAGCACTCTAGCAAGATACTGATATATGTTATGAAACAGTTAGTTACTTGCTACATTTAATTCGATATATGGCTATTTGACGGCTGATCGGCAAACGGATTCCGGCTCAGCTGACCGTCCGCCAGCAGCTCTGGGTAGGGTAATTTGCGCACCCGGCAACGCCGGGCAATATCCGGGTAGGCCCATTCGAACAGCGTGGTGCGGTATACCTCCGGCGGCAGGCGCGAGGGCTGATCGTAGATTCCGGCCTCTTCACGCTGACGCCGCGCCTCAAACAGAATGAGCGCGGCAGCTACCGACACGTTCAGCGATTCGACCATGCCTTCGATTGGAATCTGTACCAGCGTATCGGCCAGATGTAGCGCCTCATCGCTCACGCCCGGCAACTCCGACCCCAGCAATACGGCGCACGGCCGGGTGTAGTCAAAGGCCCGATAGTCTACCGCCTGCTCGCTGCGATGGGCGGCCACGATGTGGTGCCCGCCGTGTTTGAGCGAGGTGATCGCCTCGGTGATATCGCCATGCATCTGAAGGCCCAGCCACTTGCGGCTGCCAGCGGAGGCCATGTGGTGACGCGGGATCAACTGATCGGCCGAGACTGCATGAGCCTTGAACACGCCCACCGCCTCGGCCGTGCGCAGAATGGCCGCGATGTTGTGGGTTTTTCGGGTGTCTTCCATGATCACCGTCAGGTCCGGTTGGCGCCGGTCGAGGGTGTCGGTGAGTTTGGCGAGGCGTTGCGGGGTCATGGGCGGCGGCGCGTATACTGCGGATTTTGTGAGTCTGCCGCATTATAACCCTTGCTGATCGTAACCAAGTGCTGCCTTCGGCACTGGGGCCGGGTATCGGCAGCAGATCGGCGCTGGGCTAGGCCTGATGCGGCGCAAACGGCGAGAGTGATTGTGACGTTCAAAATTGAGACCGGGGCGATAAAAGTTCAGACCCACGGGCGTAGTACCACGGATATCACCGGTCAGGTGCAACGGATGGTGGCGGCCAGCGGCATCCTCAGCGGCTTGTGTCATGTTTTTATTCACCACACCAGCGCCTCGCTGATGCTGTGCGAAAACGCCGATCCGTCCGTGCGAGAGGATCTTGAAGCGTGGATGAGTCGCGCGGTCACCGACGGCGACCGCATCTTCACGCACACGGCCGAGGGGCCGGATGACATGTCGGCACATGTGCGCTCGGTGCTCACCCAGACCGGGCTGAGCCTGCCGGTTCAGGCGCAGCGTTGCGATCTGGGCACCTGGCAGGGTGTGTATCTGTGGGAGCATCGCACGTCGCCGCACACTCGCCGCATCACTGTCACGGTGCAGGGCGAGGCACTTACGTAGGCCGGCGGGGCGGTTGCGATGCGCCGACTGACCCCGCGCGGGCAGGGCGTCAGGCGTTGGCGGCGATAGCCTTACGGATAAAGGCCTCGTGTCGGCTCACGCGCAGGTCGGCCAACACCACATCGGCGATGATGCCGTCCTGGCCTATCAGGAAAGTCGCACGGCGCACGCCCATCCCGAGCGGCCCATCCACATCGTAGAGCTTCACCGCCAGTTTGTCGGTGTCGGCCAGCAGGGTAAATGGCAGCTCGTGCTTTTCTCTGAAGCGCTGGTGCGAGGTCTGGTCCTGCGGACTGACACCCACCACGCGCAAGCCCGCGTCTACCAGATCGTCGTGCAGATCGCGGATGCTGCATGCCTCACTGGTGCACCCGGGGGTAAAATCTGCCGGATAGAAGTAGAGAATCAGCGGCCCCTTCTCTAACAGATCAGCTAATCGCGTGGGCTCGCCATACTGGTCGGGCAAGGTGAAATCGGGGGCCTGGGTGCCTGCTCTGATCAAGGTGTGTATCCAGTTGGTGGTATCGTAAGGGAGCAGTATAGCCTGCGGTTTGTGCAATTCGCTTGAACGCCACGCGAGAAGCGCCCGCAGAACGCCTTCCCGGAGTGTTGAATGACCCAGATACGCCGCTTTAGTGAATCATTGCCCATGCTGCTGCTGCGTGCGCGGGAGACCGCTATGTCCCGTTTTCGCCCGGTGCTGCACAAGCACGGGCTTACCGAGCAGCAGTGGCGAGTGATGCGGGCGTTAAAGGAATTCGATGAACTCACCGCAGCGGGGGTGGCGCGCGAATGCGCGATGCTGGCGCCCAGCGTGACGCGCATTCTGCGCAAGCTGGCGGACGAGGGGATTGTGAGCGCCGAGCGCTCGCCCGCCGATCAGCGCGAGCTGCGTGTGCGACTGGCACCCCGTGGTGCGCAGATGATCGAGCTGATCGGGCCGCAGGCCGAGGAGCAGTATCGGCTGATGCAGGAGCGACTGACACCGCAGCGGATGGCGCTGCTTTACGAGCTGCTGCACGAGTTCGTGCAGATGGACGGGCGCCGTTACGACAGCCCGGATGCCTCGGATGAGGCTGAGAGCGAGAGCGACGGGCCCACCGGACCCGTCGCTGATGAGGTGCGCGGCGCCGGTTAGTGCGCGCCGGTCGCTTGGCCGATACCTACCCCTACGTAGCGACCCGAAATGAGCAGATGCACCCAGATGGAAAGTGCATAACCCACTGCGATGGCCGGGGTCCACTTGAGATGCCCAAAGAAGGTGTAGACGCCACGCGCCTGGCCCATCAGAGCCACGCCGGCGGCCGAACCCACCGACAGCAGACTGCCCCCGACACCTGCCGTGAGGGTCACCAGCAGCCATTGCTGCATGTCCATCGCCGGGTTCATTTGCAGCACTGCCACCATCACTGGGATGTTGTCTACGATGGCTGAGAAGATGCCGACCAGCGTATTCGCAATTGTGGGGCCAAGGTCCACATACATATATTGGGCGACGGTATCCAGATACCCGATAAAACCCAGTCCTCCAACGCACATGATGACGCCGAAGAAGAACAGCAATGTGTCCCACTCGGCCCGCGCGACGTGGCGGAAGCTGTCGAACGCGCGAATGTCGCCGGGTTGACCTATGCCCTCTGCGGACAATCCAGCCAGCTCGAGATCATGCGTGCGCTTGAGGTGATAGCCGAAGAATTTAAGGTAGGCGAGCCCGGTCATCATCCCTAAGAACGGGGGCAGATGCAGGAAGTTGTGAAAGCAGACCGCCGTGGTGATCGTAAGCCCGAACAACAACATGATGCGCTTGGCACCGCGTTTCATGCTCACCTTCTCCGAGGTTACCGTAGGGATATCTTTGCTAACCGCGAGACTCATGAACACGGCCGGGACGATATAGTTCACCACCGAGGGCACGAACAGGGCAAAGAAAGTTAGGAAATCCACTTTGCCTGACTGCCAGACCATTAACGTCGTAATATCGCCGAAGGGGCTAAAGGCGCCACCCGCGTTGGCTGCTACCACAATGTTCACGCAGCTAATGGCGACGAATTTCGCATTGTCTTTGCCCACCGCCATCACGACGGCGCACATCACCAGGGCGGTGGTGAGGTTGTCGATAATTGGCGAGAGGAAGAAGCTGATGATGCCGGTAATCCAGAACAGCTTGCGATAGCTGAAGCCGTGATTGATCAGCCAGGCCCGCAGCGCCTCAAAAATATTCCGCTCGCTCATCGCGTTGACGTAGGTCATGGCGGCCAGCAGGAACAGGAACAGCTCAGAGAACTCAACCAGAAACACCCGCACGGCCGTCTCCGCCGCATGGTTGTAGCCACCCTGGGCGTAGGTGTAGCCGATCATCGCCCAGATGGCACCGGCTGCCAGTATCACCGGTTTGGATTTGCGCAGGTGGGTGAATTCCTCAGCGATAACCAGCCCGTAAGCCAGTGTGAAAATCACCAATGCAGCAATGCCCACACCGGAGCTTGTTAGATCCATCATGCGCTCAGCGCTGGACGCATGCGCCGCTAAAGAAGCAAGGAACAGGCCGAGGCCCGATAACAACCTGATCACATTTTCTCTCCTATGTCGGCTCATCCAGCCGCGCGGGAGTGTAGCAGATGCAGTTTCACATAAACGCCGACTATTTCGTGTTTTTGGCTGAGTCCTGTTGCCCGCGAGCAGCGCGGTTACCTTGCCCGGACCGGAACGACGTAGCCCCATCGCAATTGACAGGGGTTGTCATGGCTCGGTACGATTAACTCGTTAATTATCAGCTTTCTGGAGCCCAAATGGCGCATCTCATCGTTGAGTATTCGGCCAATATTGAGCAGGAGATGAAGTTGCCGGCGCTGCTTCGCACGTTGCATGGTGCTGCGCTGGAAACCGGGGTTTTTCCACCGGGCGGACTGCGTACCCGCGCGGCCCGTCGTAAGCACTATGTGATTGCGGATGAAGATCCGCAGAACTGCTTTGTGCATCTGATGGTGCGCCTGGGCCACGGGCGCGCGTTAGAAGTACGCCAGAAAGCCGCACAGCATTTGTTCGACGTGCTCACCCGGCATCTAGAGGCGGTGTTCCAGACGCGGCCGATGGCGATCACGCTGGAGGTGGTCACCATTGACCCCGATCTGAGCTACAAGAAGAACAACTTGCACGATAAGCTCAAACGCAATTAGCAATTTAGCTGGGCGGCCTGATCAGTCGGCGGTATAGATCGTCGGTTAAGGTGCGCCCCGAGCAGGAGTCGAACCTGCGACCTTCCACTTAGGAGGCGGACGCTCTATCCAGCTGAGCTATCGGGGCATGCGCCGGTAGTATACCGCGATGGCCAGTGCCCAGCGCCACCTCCGCCCCGATAGCGTTGCGGCTGAACAGCTCGCATCGCCGGTGCCCGTTGTCGGCGGGCTGGGTGGTTCGCTGCAGGGTCTCGGACGAAGTGTTGGTTTGTCTCCAGATCGCTGATCACGATACGCTGCGCAGGGCTGCTGAGGCGATATCGGGGTAGTTCGCGATGACGACAAAAGTATTTATTAGCTATCGTCGAGAAGACGTCGATACCGAAGCGGGCCGGATTTGCGCGGCCCTGAGAGACGTGCTCGGCAACGACGCGGTATTCCAGGATGTCTCGGCGATGTCGCCGGGCGATGATTTTCCGCAGCGAATCGTTGAGGCGCTCAATGCTTCGCAGGTCGTGCTGGCGCTAATTGGCCCAAAGTGGCTGACGGCAAGCGACAAGTACGGCAGGCGACGAATCGACAGTGTTGAGGATTGGGTCCATAAGGAATTGTCAATCGCGCTGGCAAACCAAGATACCAGTCTTATTCCTGTGCCACTCAGCAACGCCGAAATGCCGCCCGCCGAAGCCCTGCCCGAAGGCATCGCGGAACTGGCCAATCGCCTTTCGGCGATACCGGTCCGAACGGATTTCTGGGACCACGACATACGTCCGCTTGTCGCAAGCGTTGCAGCGCTGTGTGGCGTCGATCCCACCACAGTGCCGCGGCCGGCCGCCTCGCCGGTGCCGTCAGGTTATCTGGATTGGGTCAAACACGAATACGGCACCGTCGAACTGCTAGGGCTCGAAACTGCTGCAATCAGTAGCGGCGGATTGCGCCAAGTTTATGTCCCCGCAGTGACAGATCGGCCGAATGCCCTGGCGGACAGCGAGCAGTCAGCGCGCAAAGGTGCGCGGCTTAGTGCAAAACCCCATGCTCGGGAGGATGAGCAAGACCGCCCGCAGCTGTTGCTCGATTTGCTCGGCACATCCTCAGCGTATGTGCCCGGTGCACCGGGTGCGGGGAAATCGACCTTCTGTCGCTGGCTCGCCTGGGTGATCGCCAATGGTGCGGTGCCGTCCCACAGCCTTCCACCACCGGAAGGCTATTGCGAATCAATACCTGCCGAGCTGGCCGGCAAGCTGCCGTTGCTGGTAAAACTGCGTGATTTTTCGCCGCATATGCTGTGCCGACCCGGTGTGCAAACCTGGCGTCACAAGCAGCTTGAGGCGGCGTTGGCCGCATGGCTGGATGAAGCACCACTCGGTGGTTTGACAGGCGCAACGTTCCGCCAGCAGTTGGCGGCCGGGCAGGTGGTGCTGGCGCTGGATGGTGTGGATGAGGTGGCAACGGCCCAGCACACTAACGGCGGCACAACGCACCCGCGCGCCTGCCTGCTAAGTGGGCTGGCTGACGCGCTTGGTGCATGGCACGAGGCGGGCAACCGGGTGATTGTGACAAGCCGCCCTTACGGTCTTAAGGACGCCGAAATACGCAAGCTCAACTTGCCGGTGCAGTCGCTGGGGCCGTTGCCTGCGCCGTTGCAGGCGTTGTTCATTGAGCGTTGGTACGCGGCCACGGATGCCGGCCGGCGCGAGGAGAATACGCGCGGCCTCAAGGAGCATCTCGCCAGCCGTGCTGATCTTAATGAGCTGACTCAAAGCCCGCTGTTGCTTACTGCCCTGTGCATTCGCTTTGGGCAGGGGCAGCGGCTGCCTGATGATCTTTTTGACCTTTATGACGGGTTGGTTTCCAGCGTGCTGTACAGCCGCTACGGTGCGGACAGCGCCAAACGTGACCTGGTGCGCTATCGTCTGGCGGCGATCGCTTACGGCATGCACACGGGGCCACAGTCGCGACCCAGGGCTGCGCCAGCGGCGCAGGTTCGCAACGAGGAGGCGGATGAGCATCTGCGGCAATTCGCCGCCGTCAATCGGAGCACCGAGGGGAAATTACATGAGCCCGCAAAGCGGCGCAATCACCTGCTGGAGAAATCGGGTCTGCTACAAGCCGCCGATAGCGATCATGTGCAGTTTTATCATCTTAGCTTCCAGGAATTCTTAAGTGCTGACCATGTGATAGGCACTCAACGTGCCGATGAACAACTGTTGGCGGTCATGCGTGAGCGAGGCGGCGAGCGCGCCTGGCGGCCGACGTTGATGTACTTGTTTACTGGCTTGGTCAAACGCAATCGGCAGTGGAGCCTGGAACTGCTGAGCCAACTTGCGGATGACCTCACCCGTGAGCGGGTTGCCGAAAATCCGTCGCTGGCGGCGTTCGCAGCGCAAGGCGCCGAGGTGCTGTTGAAAAAAGGAATGTCGCTAGGGCCGCTGTCTGACCGCTTGAAGCAGGTATCGCTTAACGCCATTGCTGATGAGGTTGAGGTGCAAGACCGTTATGTTTTGGGGCTGGCGCTAGGTGCCTTGGGTGACCCTCGTGTCACCAAGGCGCGCGATCCTGGTGGCTTCGTTGAAATTCCGGCGGGCGAGTACCGTGACTCGCAGGGCGAGGTCACTGTCATCAAAAAATCATTTTTATTGGGGCGATATCCAGTCACCAACAGCCAATACAGGGCGTTCATGGCGGTAGGCGGTTACGAGAACATGTCTTTTTGGCCTGAGGCGGGCGTCGCGTGGCTGGCGGAGGCGAAAGTGAAGGCGCCGCGCTACTGGAACAACACCCGCTATAACTATGCGAATCAGCCGGTGGTTGGGGTGTCTTACTGGGAGGCCCAAGCGTATTGCGCGTGGGTAGGCGGTCAGTTGCCCTCGGAGGAGCAGTGGGCGGCGGCGGCGGGCGGTCCAACAGGACACGAGTACCCGTGGGGTGAAAAGTGGGAAGACGGTATCTGCAACACGTTTGAGAGCGGTCTTCGGAAGCTCTCATCGGTGGGGTGCTTTCCGCGCTCCGCCCAGGCAGATTTCGGCCTGCATGACGTTGCTGGCAATGTCTTTGAGTGGTGTGGAACGATGTATAAGGATTCGCCGCGAGGTGGCGCTGACAACGCCGGCCGTGTGGTGCGCGGCGGTTCGTGGGGCTACGGTTCCCAGAGCGCCCGCTCCGCCATCCGGCTCAGGTTCGGTCCTGGCGACCGCTTCAACGATCTGGGTTTTCGGGTGTTGTGTTCGTCCCCCATCTTGGATTCTGATCACTGAGCACCGCGTGAGCGGTGCACGGCGCGTAGCGCCGTTTTCGCGGTTTTGAACAGCCCTTTCTCGCTGCCCTACGGCTGCTTCATCTGGTCGGTTTCAAGCGTCGGCGGGCAAATCGGTAGCGCCTCCATCACATGACGCCGCAACCCCCAGCTGTCGGCACGGCTCACATGATTGATCCAACCGGTCACGGACGCCTCGAGCTCAGCAAAGCTAATCTTACCAGCACTATGCGCCGCCACTCGCATCCGTAGTCGCCGCTGCGCATCGCGCTGCGAGCCAAAAAATCGCGAAGACGGCGCTTCGCGCCGGGCACCGCTGGCGCGGTGTTCAGTGATCAGAATCCAAGATGGGGGACGAACACAACACACGAAAACCCAGACCGTAGCCGCGGTAGTCAGGACCGCTCCTGTGGCGGTAGGCGGAGCGGGCGTACTGGGAGTCGCCGCCCCACGAACCGCCGCGCACCACACGGAATCCACACGCACCGTCGTTCTCCTCACCCCAAGCAGCGCCGTCATTTGGCGCCGCGTCGTAGGACGTGTGCCAGCAGTCTTCGACCCACTCCCACACGTTACCGTGCATATCGTGCAGACCAAACGGGTTAGCCTGGAACTTTCTTACCGGCGCTGTCGTGACCCCTGACCAACGACTGCGTGAGTCCAATGCATTCATCATGATCTCGCCATCTTGTGCCGGATTGTCTCCCCACCAATATTCTGACGGGCTGCCGGCGCTGGCGGCGTACTCCCACTCAGCCTCGCTCGGCAGGCGGCAGCTTGCATTGAGTCTTTCGCCAAGCCACGCCGCGTAGGATTGCGCCTCACTGAAGGAGACATTGATCACCGGCTGTTCCTGTCGGCCAAAGTCATTGTCCTGTAGCCATTTACATCCGTTCACGATGCAATAGGCGTCATACTGCTCGAAGGTCACTTCTGTCGCGCCCAGGTGGAACGGTGCGGAAAACGTCACGGGGTGCGCCGGCGATTCGTCAATCCCGTTGTCGCGGCCCATCATGAATTCACCCGCCGGTATTTCGACGAGCGTAGGCATGGGCACGGGGTTGCCCAGCCGGTAGGCCCATCGCGAGGCGGCCGCCTCGATCGGCATGCGGTACTTACCACTGACATAAACGACTTCGCCAATAATGCTCGTTAAGGCGAGCAAAATAGCCACCTGGACGGCGGACTTGTAAAAACTCCAGCGCAAGTACCGTTGTTCAAGCGTGCCAGGCACTGCCAGCGCTTTGAAGTCGACCAGCCCAGACAACCCGGCGAGTCCGAACTGGCGGGAAAACCCGGTGCGCGCCTGCCATTCGCGTGCCTGAAGCTGAAGCCGCTCGCGCCGCGCTGCGCGGTGTTTGTGTTGCTCGATGTAGTGCCAAAGCGTTGGCCAGTAAGGCTTCGTCTCAGCGCCAACGGTGTCTGGCGCCCTGGCGCGAATCAGGGTCTCATGGATCAGGTTCACCCAGCGTTCCCTCGCCTTGGTTCCCGCGTCGGTCGTTATCTCATCGGTGACGGTGATCAGCCGCAGTGGCCCGTTCTTGCCACCCGCCAGGGCGCGTTGGCCTGCGAGGCGGTTGATGACATCGCGGCCGCGGTCGCCGCCGCCCGCCACGGCCACGGCCTCCGCCAGCGGAAGACGTCGGCGGGTATGGCGCTGGCCTTGCGGATCCACTTTGACCAGTCGAAACAGCAGTTCCAGCGCCAGGCCGCGCTGCGAGCCTAGACTCTCCAACAAGTCGTCTGCGCTCTGGCTGAGGATGCCCGCCAGGCCGCCTTGTTCGTTAAAGACGCTGCCGCTGAGGTGATTGTTTCTGCGCTTTTCCCATAGCCAGTAAAGCGCATTCTCAACCAATGGCAGGGCACCGGGTTCGTCACGTGCCTGGTCGACCATCAGCTCACGCACTTCGCCAACATTGATACCTGCGAGCCGGGCAGGGCCATCGATCACCTCGCGCAGCCCGGCGCTGCTCATCGGCGGAATCGGCCATAATTTCGCGCGGGTGCTGCGCAAGGTGGCCAGGCGTGGAAGATGCTCGAAGCGATCGAGGAAATCAGCACGCACCGTGGTCACTAAAAACAGTGGGCAATCGGGATCTTGCAACGCGCTCGCCAGCAGAAGATCAAACTGGCTGCGCTCTTGGAGATTGGCAAAAGTGAAGAACTCTTCGAACTGGTCGATGGCGAGCAGATATGCGGTGTCGTCCTGTTTGCGGCTGCGCAGCCAGTCCGCCAGGCCACGCTCATCGGCAGCGATCCGCTGGCGGACATCGGTCATCTCCTCGTCAAAGGTTCGGGCCAGCTGTTCGATGAGCATCTCCACCGGATGCTCGCCGGGCATCATCGGGCCGATACGTTGCCAGTGTGCAAAGCCGGTTCTCGACCACAACAGGCCGTGATCGACCAGCGGCAGTAACCCGGCGTTCATTAACGAGGACTTGCCCGAGCCGCTGTTGCCGTTGATTTCGAGCCAGCGCACCGGCTGTTCAGTGGTGTGGCGTGTGTCGAAGCAGGCCAACGCATCCAGCGTGTCTTTCTGTCGCCCAAAGAACAGGTCGGCTTGGTGAACGCGGTACGCATCCAGGCCCACGAAGGGGCAGCCTTCGAAACGCCTCGTGGTGTCGGGCACAGAGGTCCGCTCACGGATGTGCCCAACCAGTTTCACCGGCAGCGCCTTGTCGCTGTTCCAGGGCGTTGCTTGGAACAGCTGCAGGAATGCTGGCAGTGCGTCAGCCGTAGTGCCGTCGATTAGCACAGGAAAGATCGGCAGCCGTTCGGCATCGGCATGCGGACCGAAGTGTCGACTGAGCGCAACCTGCGTTTCGGCGCCCACCCAGCCCTCTACGCCGTCGCGGCCGACCAGCACGACAAAACCAACGCATTCTGACACGGCTTCTTGCAGGCGACTCAGCCACAGGTCGCCGCTGCGAATGCCTTCATCGTCCTTGAATACGGCAAGCCCGTGCTCAACGAGCCGGCGGCGCAGTTCGCCTGCGGCTTCCCCGTCGTTGCGGCTGTAGCTCAGGAATATTTGTTCTTGATCCGACAAGTGATCCCGCTTTGCTGCGATGGCCAGGGCGCAGCCCTAGTCCATGCGAGGATAGACTACTATCGCGACAGGCAAAATGCGACGCGTCGAGGTGGGCGGTGAATGACTGAGTCGCATCGGCGGCAGCGCTCAGCACCGGCGGGCGTGAGCTAGCAGCGTGTTGAAAAAGTCTCAGCCGGCACGATACTGCGTTGGCAATGGCCAAAAAGTGCTCATGTACGGCGTGTACACTCCGCTTTTTTGGCCATTGCCGCCTTGCCTCGCACTCGCCTGAGACTTTTTCAACACGCTGCTAGACGTGCTTTTTTCGGTACTCACTGGGGGTTTGACCGGTCTCGCGCCTGAATGCCTTGTAGAAAGACGAGCGTGCATTGAACCCCACGCCCAATGCCACGGCGATGATGGTGCGATCTGCGGCGATGATCTGAGGTTTCGCGGCATTGATTCGCCATCGATTAACATAGTCGAAGAAGCTCTCGCCAATCGTTTGATTCAACGTTTGTGTAATGTAATTAGGCGAAATAGCAACATGGTTGGCCAGCTTGTGGAGGGACAAGTCGGGATCTAGATAAAGCTGATCATGGGTCATGGCAGCATCAATTTTCTCGGCGATCCGGCGTGCCTGTTCGTTTCCCAATGCAGAGCGCTGATACTTTCGACTAGCGGTCAAATCAGGCGGTACGGCCTCCTCGACGTCCAGCGGGTCGTCTAGATAACGCCCCTCGAATCCTGGCTTTTGCCGCAACCCCCAAAGGCCCAACGACCACACCAGAACGAGCGCCATGGCGGATCCAAACCGATCGCTGATCAGCGGGCGCCCGAAAAAATTGTCGGCGATGATGTGTGCAAATGACACCAGCCATACGCCCCCGATGACGAGCACAAGCCAAACGAGCCAGTGAAGTTCACGCTGCTCGTTGCTGGTAAACAGTGCCTTCAGACGCTGGCGATATCGAGTGAGCTGGCGCAGGGCGGCAATCACATAAAAGCCGGACTGGATAATCCATCCAAGGATCAGCAGGAACACGCAAAGAAACAGGATCTCCAGATAAAGCTGGTCGGGCAAATCTCCTTCGATCAGCACTTTGTTGCGTATGTCGGCCGGCAGACCGATCACCGCGCCCGTGGCGATCAGGCCCAATCCAAACGGGATAACGTGCCACCCGTGGCGCGGTTGCAGCCGCCAGGCGGTTTCGGATGTTAGACCCTCGACGTAGAGCCAGAGGGCAGGCCCCATCAGCAGATAGGCCGGTAACGCCATCGCGATAAAGTGAGTCCGCCACACTGGCAAGAACGTTGCGATCGCCGGCCCTGCCATGACGATCCCGCTTGCGATAAAAAAGACGCCAAGAGGCAGATAAGCCTGTGTCCTGAACGACCGGCTCAGTAGAATGGTGGTGCAAAAAGCGGCCTGGCCGAGGGCGGCCATAATCAATGCGATAACTTCAATATCTTCCAAGGAGAACCTCCGGCGGCCGACGGGCCATTTTGAGGGAGGCCACTATCCACCACAAGAAACCAATCGCCCTTAATTGTCCGATCCGTCAGGCGAAGACAAAAAGGATGTCCGCGCCAGCATGTTAGGGCGACCGAGTGCACAAGATTGACCACACTGACTTGCTAGTATGCGTCATTTGAAATGGCGTCATCTTTGAAATCACCGGAAGGCGAAGTTGCATGACCACCTCTCCCATCATGATTGTTCACATCAGTGCCGGCACCCTGGCGGTTCTGTTTGGTGCGGTGGCTCTGTTGTCTCGCAAGGGCGCCCGTGTGCACCGTCTGGCAGGAAATGTGTTCTTCGTATCCATGCTGATTATGTCCGCGTGTGGCGCCTATGTGGCTTTCGTGATGCCGTGGATGATTTCCGTTCTGGTGGGTGTTTTCGCGTTCTACCTCGTGGCAACGTCCTGGGTCACCATCAAACGCAAAGACAGACGCATCGGCGGGTTCGAGTACGGCGCGCTGGCTATCGCTGTGGCGCTAGGCATCACCGGTGCCGTCACGGGCCTGGAGGCACTGAACAGCGACACGGGTCTGAAAGATGGGTTGCCCGCTTTTCCGTATTTGTTTTTTGGCGGCCTGGCGCTGCTCGCCGCGGCCGGTGATCTGCGGGTGATCTTGCGCCGTGGCATCGCGGGTCGACAACGCATCGCGCGCCATCTGTGGCGCATGTGCTTCGCTTACTTCATCGCAGCGGGATCCTTGTTCACAGGGCCGGGCGCAGCCGCGTTCCCTGAAGCCATTCGCCAAACGGGGGTTCTGGAGGCGCCGGAACCGATCATCATCGTGCTGATGCTTTTCTGGTTGGGACGGGTTTTGTTTACCAATTGGCATACGAAAGCGACGATGCGATGAATGCCTTACAACAACGATGGCTAGCGCCAAGCGTTACCATCGCGTGTTTAGAGGCGCTCTGCCGTGCGTGTTCGCCTGATAATGGTGCTAATCAGCCGGACGGATGTAGAACCACATCCGGGTTTCGCTATTGATAACGTCTAGGAATCGATTGAACGACTCAGCCTTATCCAAGGGTATTGTCGATTGGGGCATTTCCAGTACGGTGCGTATTTTTAGTTTTCGCGGGGACGCGTACAGGTACGTTCTAACAAGCGATCCAAACGGGCTGGTCAGTTCCAGCGTCGGTCCGTGCACCACGGATTCCAGCGGCGCAGGCAACAAGAAAGTGTATTCGCTGGTGGCTCTGGTGCCGGGGAACTCGTACGGGCTGTATTTGTTTTCCACATGGAAATTGCCAAGAAGACTGCGCAGCCAGGCCTCCTCCTCGACGTAGTACTCGGCATCTTCCATCTCGATATCCAGCACGTCCTCATAGCGGGTTTTGTACTCCAGCGTGAGCGGCTCCTCGACCTGAGGCAGGCGCATGATGGTGACTGCCGGATCGGCTGAGGAGGATACCGCCGAGTGATAGGCCTGCCGTGCCCATTCTTCGGCCTGCTCGGCATTGGCCGCACTCAATGCGGCCCGCACCCGGGCACCGTACTGATTGCCGAATGTGCGTTTGACATGTTCTTCCAGATGCCCCTCCTCAGTAAACTGCATGCTCGCCTGCACCTGCATCTGCCACCGATAGGTATCCGACGGCACTATTTCGGGGGTGCTGCCCGGGCGCAGCAGCAACGCGACATTGCCTTGAATGTCTGCATTCGTGTCGGCGGCACTGGAGTAGGGGTCGGTAGGGTCCAGGCACTTGCCAATGGCGCCGCGCTCAAGCGTGCAGACCACCATATGATCAAAGTAGGCGGCCGACGGCAGGCGCAGGCGTGAGGGGTTAGCCCGGTACGTTGAGATCAACGCCGGCACCGCCTCGATGCCAGCCTCGCGCAGCAGGCCCAGCAGCAGCACCGACTTGTCTTTGCAGTCGCCGTACAGATTCTCCATGGTCTTGCTGACCGGGTGCGGCACAATGCTGTGTACCCCTTCCGACAGTGAGACGTATCGGATGTCTCGGCTCACGTAGCGATGCAGCGCGGCAATTTTCTCAACGTCGACGTCGGCGACATCGCTGGTAAGCGCATCGTACTTCCGCTTTAACGCGGGGCGGTCTGCCATCGCCTGCTTGATGCCGGTATCGATGCGGTCAATTACCTCGTCCCACGTTTGCGAATGAGTGACAGCGACGGTCCCCAGCACGTCAGCGTAGTTAACGTCCTCGTCCAGCTTGGCCGCGGGCACATGCTCGGCCAGACAATCCAGCGCGTTCGCCGACAATTCACAGCTCAGCGGTTCGTAGGTCGAGACCCATTCGGGCGCGGGTTGCCCCTCAGGCCAGCGCACGTGCAACTCAACCCGTGCGCGCGGGCGAAGCACCTGTGGATAAAACGAGGTCATCCACGGCAACTCAAGATCAGAAACCCGTATCTTGCGCTCGTACTCAACAACGGTGGCTGCCCCCACCGCAAGGCCCGGAATCTGCAATACGACTTCGCGTGAGTCCGTAAATACATCGTAAGAATCGGTGTCCAGCACCTGTGCTGTCGCCGTGTCGAGGCGATGGACGGTGCCGTCCGCGCCCACCACCGCTGCCTCCACAAAGCGCAAGGCTTCGCTGCCGCTGTCGAAGCTCACCGAGATGTTCGACTGTGATTGCACCCCCTCCACGGTGCCAAAATAAGAAATGGCGAGATGGCGCTGAACAATCGTCTGCTCGCCAAGGTTGATATCCGTCCTGACGAGCAGTGCGGCCTTGTGCTCATCAACATACGCGTGATCGCTTAGCAGCAGTGCTTTGGCCTGCTCAACGGCATCTGATTTGCCCAGATCCCACGAGACCTCGCTCTGCGCGGGGGAGGTGAGCAGCAAGGCACCCAGTGCGAACCCCGCCAGGAGAGGGCGGATCATTCTTCTGCTCCGTTTGCGTCCTGCAACGGCTCACGCTCAAGCAACCCAAAGGAGGCCACGGTGCGTTTGACGTCGGCGGCAAGGCCGCTAAAGCTGCCTTTGAGCGCGCTGACTTCTGCCACTACTTCCAGGTAGTCGCCGTCGGGGGTTTGCAGCACGCGCAACAACATCAGCCGCGGATCGCCGAAGCTCTTACCTTCGCAGCTCAGGGTTAGCTGCATCGTCGCGGAGTCCGCCAGCAGGCTTTTGTTCATGGTGCATTGCTCTGCGTTCTCCGCCTCCAACCGATACCTTGCAATCTCATCCAGCGAGTTGTCCGAATCCCAGCGAAAAACAATCAGATTCATATCGGAAATCGCACCAACCAACTCCAACTCTGCGCTGCCGTCAGAATACGTGCCGATGGGCACGGTTGACCAGGAATCGCCGCGAGCGGTCAAGGTGAAATCCTGTTGTACATCCTCGTAGACTTCATTGTCTGCCAGGGTTTTTCCGCCGCTGACTCTAAGCTCGTCGTAGAGCAAAAAACTGACGATGGCGCCGAGCAGCGCCCCACCGATCACCAGGGTGGTCCAATGCACGCCACTGAATTTGTTTGGCGGTCGCGAAAAGCGCTCCGGCGGGAGTGCTTCTTTAGCTTTGTTAATCTGTTGTTGGCCGGCGGCGAACACCGCCGCCCAAAGTACCACCAGTGCCACCCACACCCATGTGGGCATCTCAAAGCGATTGGTAAAATTTAGCGCCACCGACACGGCGAATGCGAACAACCCCAGCGCAGTGCCCCGTCCCGCCAACGGTGGGTGCTTGCTGGCATTCGCGTAGCCTTCCATCAATCGCGGCAGCGCGAACAACATGGGCAGCGCCGCTAAAGGGGCGAAGAAGTACAGCCACGGTATCCTAGGGCTATCGTCCAGTTGCTTGAGATCCCGGGCCGCCACATACATCCAGAACGTGGGGTAAACACCGAACGACGCCATACCCAGTGCAAATACCTGGCCGGCGCGCAGCGGCGGCGCCATCTTTGCTAAGGGCGCATCCTGTGCGGGAGGGTTTGAGGG
>CBDUQI010000123.1:0-17355 GCA_965369325.1 uncultured Gammaproteobacteria bacterium | reverse complement strand
GTTTTCAACACCGGCCTCGGCCAACTGGAATCCAGACGCCGATTTTGACGGCAACTTGGGAGTCGGCTTTTCCGATCTGGCGATTCTGCGGGATTCTGTATTCAATGCGCCGGGACCGAGCGGCTTGCCGAACGTGTGCGAGGACCTCGTTAGCCCTTGATCTAGTTCGTTACGCATCGAAAGATGATCTACATTCAACAAATGTGGCAACTTGCCATTGATGAGCAAGCGCAGGGGATGTTGTTTGGTTTTCCTCGTACATGTTTGCCGTTTGTTTCTATTCGATGATAGTTCAGATCCGGATGAGAAGCATCGATGTTCAGTTCAACCCATTTTCTTCAGGTGTGCGATCCTGTTCGCAGCGCCGTACTATCGCAGTGGTGGAGAATGGCGGAGTTCGAATGCACTCGCCCGAGGTCTCACCCACGCTCATGACCACGCAAGCTGTCAAAAAACCAAACACAACCGTCGTGCTTGTCCATGGGACTTTCGCAACAGAAGCTCAATGGACGCAGCCGGAGTCTATTGTGTCTCAGGGGATAAATGCTGAATTCGATGGCTGTGTTGACGTGCGCAGATTTCAATGGTCTGGACGAAACAGCCATCGCGCCCGAATCGAAGCGGGCAAGGAGCTGGCCGAGTACCTGTCCACGCTTCAAATCTCAAACCCCGAAAGCACGATAAAAATCGTCGCGCACAGTCACGGCGGGAATGTCGCAATGCTGGCCCTAAAGGAGCCCGCTGTCGCGGCGTCCGTCGATCAGATTGCCTGCCTGGCCACGCCGTTCATTCACTGTGAGCCCAGGAAACTCCGTTCGGCGATCAATTTTCTGGGAATCGTATTGAGTTTTACGTTGGCATTTTTGTGTTTCCTGGCCGTTGGAAATATGAAGTACTCTGGGGGGGAAATCGGTGTCGGAGTCTATGTGATATTGGCCTTGAGCTGGTTTCCGTACTACTTAGCCAAAACCCATCTGACCTTTTTGGAGCGCAGGCAGGCTGAGATACTGAATGATCTTGGATTGCCTCGTCTGGATATTGCGCTCCTGGTCGCCCGTGTTCAGTGGGATGAGGCGGGCCTTCTGCTGAAGGCTCAGCATCTTGTAAGCGAATTTCCCCACCTCATGTGGAAGTCACGATTTGTGAAGTGGCTCTTCGTTGTATCGACTACGGGGCTGTATTTGTATGATCAGCGCGCAGCACTAAGTGGCTCATTCCTGGTCGAGATTACCTACGGCAGCGCCGTACTTTTGGCAATCACGGCCTATATCGCATGGGTTATCTTAAGCCAGCTACTAATGGCGTTGATCCCGCGTATTACCCGCAGTACCCCAGCGGGTTTCGGGTGGGAAGGAGTTTTGACGCCGTGGATAATGCATGTCTTCGCCGAAGAAGTGCCTCCTCACTCGGCCACGCTGAAATCGTTGTCATGCCGACCGCCCCAAAGAGGGCTGCGCCACAGCTGGGTGTACCAGGACCCGCAATGCGTCGACGAACTAGTTCGCTGGCTTGCTGCGGGCAAGTAGGATGCGCCGCCGCTCAAAGTGGCGTGCCAGAGCGGGCCCCTTAGGTTCGGACTCAGAGCACCTGGAACAGCGTTAGTAGCAGCACGATCTGACAACCCCAGGCGATGGCGAACACTACAGTGCGCACAACCGGCAGGCCCAGCGTATAGACCACGTAGTGGGCAACTCGCGCTGCAAAGTAGATCCCGGCGGCGGCGGCCGTGATGGGGGTCCCTGCACTCAGCAGGTCCACGACGATCGCCAGCGGCGCAAACACCACCAGATTCTCCACCGCGTTCTGATGCGCGCGGTGTGCGCGTTGCGCCCAGGGAGTGCGGAACGGGTGCTCTCCTGTCGGGTCCCAAAGTGCATTGCCGAGACCGGTTTCGCCGATGAACCTAGTGATGTAGGGCAGCCAGAGTAGGGCAGTGAAGGCGGTGGTGGCGGTGAGCCAGAACAGTTCCGGATGATTGGACAGGGGCATGGGTCGGTTCCTCTTCTCGTGAAGCCGTTACCATGCACTGCAAGGGTGCAATTTGTAAGTACGCACAAATAAAGCACATACTACGGTTCTGTATAGTAATGCAGCATCGACGCTGAAGTTGACGGAGATCTCGTTGCGTAAACAGCAGCATGACCTTGAGCACCTGACCAACTGCCCGATGGAAGCCACACTCGAACTGATCGGTGGTAAGTGGAAGAGCGTGATTCTGTTTCGCCTGAGCGAGGGCACCAAACGCTTTAGCGAGTTGCAGCGCCTGCTGACCCGTATTACACCCCGGATGCTGACCCAGCAGTTGCGTGACCTGGAACGAGATGCTCTGGTGCACCGAGAGGTATATGCCGAGGTGCCGCCCAGGGTTGAGTACTCCCTGACCGATACCGGCCGTACGCTGCAACCGGTGTTGGGCGCGCTGATGGCTTGGGGGGAGCAGCAAGGGCTGCCGCTGGTACGGGGCCGTCGGCCGAAACAGTCATCGTCCCCGAGCTGAAGCGGGTAACAGCTCGCTGGCATTTTGGAGATAGTTAGTGACTGCACAGCGCAACGGCAGGCGTCAGTTCATTCAGGCACTTGGGGCAGGCGCATTACTCACCGGGGTCGGGTGCACGCCCATATCCACCACTCAGAGCCAGAGCATACCCCGGGCCTACTCGCGCCAGCCGTGGGCGGCGCCACGCGTTTCGATGGATGCGGTGATTCGCGTTATCGTCGGGCACCGGCCGTATCGGGCAACAGGCTTTCGCGTTGAGCGCGAGCAGTTTGACGATAAGATCGTTGTCCACAACTATGGCCACGGCGGCGGCGGCCTAAGCCTGGGATGGGGGTCCTCAGCCCTTGCCGCGCGAGAAGTGTCCAACGATCCGCCGGGCGATGTAGCCGTCGTTGGCAGCGGCATTATGGGGCTGTGCAGCGCTCGTTTGCTGCAGGACATGGGATGGAACGTCACCATCTATACTCGCGACGTGTACCGTCACACCACATCCAGCGTTGCTGCTGGACAATGGGGTCCGTTCTCCACACACGACAGCGGCCGAGTGGATGCGGTATTCCTTGAACGGCTCGACTGGGCCGCCCGAGTATCCCACCACGCCTACACTAATCTCACGGGCCCAAAGTACGGCATTCGCTGGATGGAAACCTACTATCTGTCCGATTCGCCTACCGGGCAGTTTGACCGGTCGAGCTTCGATGATCTGTTTACCTACCAGGGCGAACTTGGCCCGGGTGAGCATCCATTCGGTGAGCGATATGCTAATCGCATCGTGACCATGCAGATTGACCCGGGCACGTTGTTGCGACAGCTAACTGCAGATTTCCAGCTTGCCGGGGGTAGCATGGTGATCCGCAATTTCGAGCATCTGGACGACCTGTTGGGTGTACCGCAGAGCGTGATCTTCAACTGCACCGGTTTGGGTGCGGCGGCGTTATTTGATGATCTTGATCTGATGCCGGTCAAAGGGCAGCTTGTTTACCTACCGCCTGATCCTGCGGTGGACTATATGACGGTCGGTGGCGGCAATGGGATGCTGCACATGTTCCCGCGTGGTGATGTGTTGCTGCTGGGCGGCCTGTTCCGGCGAGGTGATGGTAGCCGCAATGTCGAGCCGCAAGTCACAGAACGCATCGTGCGAGAGCACGCGCAGCTGTTTGAGTCCTTCGGCTAGCGCGTCGCCGGCGCGCGTCAGATTTTGCGGCTGAAAAGAGAGCCCAATAGAAATTTCCCGAACGCTAGCTGACTGCCCCAATATCCCTGGTGCTTCGCCAGCGCGTCGCGCGCATCGCTCACGCGCCGATGGTAGAAGACATGTGCGATCGGCTCCGGCACGCTCGCGCCCGCTTGCAACATATGGCGCGGAACCATCACAAGATCAGGCATCAGCCAGGATTCAAATACTTCGATCGCCGCTTTTTCACATTCTTTGCACTTTCCCCGTTGCACGTTCGGCGGCGGGCGGTAGGTGTCAAATGCGACTTTCTCCGGGGCAGGGCGGGCGACATCCACCGCGCGAAACACCACCACATCGCCGAATGGTTCCGCGTTGAACTCCTGGCAAATTGTGCAATGGCACAGTAACCGAAACAACGGTGCTCCAGTGGTTGTAAATTCGGTCGCCCCACAGGGGCATCGGCATGTCTGATCGTTGTTGTTACTCATCAGATCCAGGTCCTTGTTCGTGTGGCTCATCCGGCTCTTGATAGTCCTGATCGACTATCAGCCGAGGAACATTGATCGCAACATTCGTGGCTTTCCCTTATGGACAGCATAATGAGGCACGCTGATGCGTTTGACCAGATCGAATGTGGTGTAGATGCTGGGATGCCGTCTCTGCCGAGACCGAAGTAATTCGGGCTTCTGTGGGTGCTAAAATGCTGCCGGATTGGACCCAGCGTTCAAATCTGCAAATTGGATAGTCGCGCTGTTCTAAGCTGATCGCAGCGAGAACCGGGATAATCACCTACGACGGAGGGTAAGATGAAATCCAATAGCAATACTTCGGTGTGGAGGTTAGCGGCGCTTCTCTTGTTGGTGCCAAAAGTCTCTGATGCTTCGTCGTTAACCAGCTACGCTGGCACCTCTCGCACGTCGCACTGGCTGATGGGATTGTGTTACTCCGTTATGATTGTGTGAGTGAGGGGCGCGGAGCAACGGAAGTTCGATCTTCGCGCCGGAGTTCTATATGGGTAAGGGTGGGGGCAGAATGGCAAATTCGTTTTCATCAGGGCACACCCGTTAGTGAGTGATAAGATTAAACGCTGATTGGTCGCGAACAGTAGGCCGCACCCTTGAGCTGGCTTTGTAATAACGCGGCCGATTGAGATGGAGCGCCCCTTCATGCGGCCGGTGTTAGACTGAGAAAACCAATGACGGTGATTGAACCCACAACAGGCCACAGCGGCTCGACGCGATGAACGGACTCTTCCGGTTCCCCACTTCAGTTAGGAGAGACCCAGAGGTTGAGGCTTGGTTTGCTGAGCGTGCCGACGAATTGGGAGAGATTGCACGGCGCTGGTTCCAACTAATCCGTGCCTGCGGGCCGGATGTCCGGGAGTTGCTGCACGACGGCCACCCGACCGGGTGCGCTACCGATGCAGCGTTTGCTTACGTCAATGTATTCAGGGCTCACGTCAATGTGGGCTTTTTCCGGGGTGTTGAGCTGCCCGATCCAGACGGATTGATGACAGGCACCGGTAAGTACATGCGTCACGTCAAGCTGGTGCCTGGCCAGGAAGTAGATACCCGTGCCCTGACCGAACTGATCGAATCGGCCTACACGGATATGAAGCTGCGCCTGACGGCACCCGAGTCACCACATCGGCCTCGGGCATCAGGCCAGCAGCCAAAGTGAAATGACAGGAAGCCCAGTTGTATTACTCGTTAGCTGCTGATGCCATACTCATCGCGCATGTGCTGTTCGTCGCCTTTGTCGTGCTCGGGTTGATACTTATCTTCGTTGGCAAATTTCTGTCATGGCGGTGGGTCAGGAATCCGTGGTTTCGCGTTACTCATTTGCTCGGCATAGGTGTCGTTGTTTTGCAGTCATGGCTAGGCGTCATCTGCCCGCTCACCATATGGGAGATGAATCTCCGATCGAAAGCTGGACAGACGGGTTACGATGGGTCTTTCGTGACGCATTGGCTGAATGAACTTTTGTACTTTCAGGCCCCGTGGTGGGTTTTCGTGGCGTGCTATTCAGTCTTTGGTGGGCTGGTGGTGTTGAGTTGGTTTGTGGTGCGTCCTCGTCCGTTTTCGGTGCGGCCTAACACTGCATTTTGATGGCGCTGCACTTCGATGGCACATGATGAGTGGTATCGAGGGCAGATGGCAGGGCGTCTCATTATTCTTCGTGGTGCGTGGCCTCGCGGTACAACGCCTGATAGCGGGCGGCCTGCTCCGGCTCACCGTGTTGCTCGTGATACAGTTGTAAGCGGCTGACGGTAACCAGATAGTAGTTGCCACTGGTCCGTCCGCGTTCCACGTAGTAGTCGTACTGGCCGGTCAGATACGGCTCAGCATCAACCGCTTCGCCGAGCTGTTCTCGTGCCCAGTACTCCAGGGCCGTGGCGTTACCGCCCCAAAATCTCAGCGACCGGCCCGTGTACTGCTCGGTGTACACGGCATTGGCGGCCCGCGCATACGCCAGGCCCTCCCGGTGTCGCCCGTCGCGGATGCTGGCCTCGGCCAGCATCAATTGCATGGCCGCGCTTTGCGGTGTCTCGCCCTGTACCTCGAGGCGAATGCCCAGCGCCTGGCGGAACAGGTCGATCGCGTTGTTAGGCTCACCCATCAGCACTCTCACCTGGCCTAGATCGCCAAGCGCCGAGGCGACATCCGCATTGGGCGCATCGCCGTACAGCTCACGCATCTCCGCTAGCGCCGCCTGGATCAGGCTTAACGCCTGTTCGTTGTCTCCCAGGGACAGCATGGTCAAACCAAGATTGCGTTTGGAGGTGGCGGTGTCGGGGTGCGGTTGCCCTGCGTACGCCTCGCGCCGTATGTCAAGCACCTCGCGCATCACCTTCGCGCATTCCACAAGCCGCCCGGTCCGATACAGCAGTACAGAGTAGTTGTTGCGATGAATGGAGTTGCGTAAAGGGTTCTCCGGCGCCAGCCGGTCCAGTTGTGCGATGCTGTTCAGGAACAACCCCTCCGCCTCTTCGTACTGACGAAGGCGGGTGAGCGAGAAGGCCAGTTGGGCACGCGTTTCTGCTAGGGAGATTTTCTCGCCCGGCAGTTGCTCAAGAATGGTGATTGCTTCACGCCGTAGTGCCGCGGCGTGTTCGTGATCTCGCAAAGGCTCTTCGCCGTATGCGCTGGCCAGTTCACTAAGGGTCTCGGCGTAGGGCAGCGACATGCGTCCCAGGTGGGTTTCGTAAACGGGCAGGACCTTGGCCAACAACTGGTCCGCCTCTACCACGTGGGTACTCAGCAGGTATACATTGGCCAGTACCCGCTGGGTCTCGGCGTAGGCGACGCTTTGGGTATCGTCAAGTTGTTCGCGCAGCGCCAGCGCCTGCTTCAACGTTTGTTCCGCGGTATCCAGAGCCCCCAGGTTTTTGTACACGCGTCCAACGGTGGTGAGCATTTCGGCCCGTACGCGCGGCTGGCCGTTCAGATCCTGGTTGATCCGGCTGAGTCCCTCGTCGACCACTTGCCTCGCCGTTACCTTGCCACCCCGGCGCTCCGGATCAGCAATCTCAAACAGGCTAGCCATCAACTCGGTCACTTGCCTTGAGGTCTGGGCTTCTACCTGGGCCTGGGCACCGGCCTGACGTGCCTGCACCAGCCCGTAGGTCGCGGCTCCGGCGCCGGCAAGTACAGAGGCGAGCACGGCGCTGGCCGCCAGCGCTGCGCCGCGATGCCGCCGCAGTGTGCGGCGTAACTGGTAGGTCGCGCTGGGCGGATGTGCCGTGACCGGTTGGTGCGCCTGAAACCGTACCAGGTCTTCGGCCAGTGCGTCGGCGGTGTTGTAGCGGCGGGTGCGATCGCCCGCGATCGCTTTCATCACCACCCAGTCCAGATCGCCCCTGAGCATACCGCGCAACGCCTTCACGTCGGTCTCGCGATATACGGCGAGTGTGGTTTGTTCGTCAGTAAGCGTGTCCAGCCGGGCGCTGGGGCGGGGCACTTCGGTTTCACGCAATGCATAGCCCACCGCGTGGGCCGGCACCGAGTGCAAATCATGCGGTGGCGTGCCCACCAGCAATTCGTACAGTACGCAGCCGAGGGAGTAGATGTCGGTACGGGTGTCTATATCCAGGCCGGACATCTCGGCCTGCTCCGGGCTCATGTACTGTGGCGTGCCGATTAACTGGCCGATGCGAGTGTGATCAGCCTGCGAGTTGTCGGCGCGAATGAGTTTGGCGATACCAAAATCGATGACCATGGGCCAAGGCACCCCGTCGCGCACCGTTACCAGGATATTGCTTGGTTTCAGATCGCGATGGATGATGCCCTTGTGATGCGCATGCTGCACAGCGCTGCAAACCTGATGCATCAACGTCAGCCGCGCGCTGATCGGCACGCGGTGGGTATCGCAGTATTCGGTGATCGGTACACCGCGAACCAATTCCATCACGAAGTACGGGTAGCCGCTGTCGGTGCTGCCGCCGTCGAACACCTTGGCGATATTCGGGTGGTCCATCACGGCCAGGGTCTGGCGTTCGGCTTCGAAACGCCCGACGATCTGGCGTGTGTCCATGCCCGCTTTGAGCACTTTGAGCGCGACCTGGCGGCGCACAGGCTCCGATTGCTCTGCCAGGTGCACCACGGCCATGCCGCCGCGGCCGAGTTCGGACAGGATGCGATAGGCCCCGATCTGGGTCCCTGGCTGCGTCGGCTCGCTCGTCATTACGATGCTCTTCCGATAAACACGTGGTTACACGAGCATTGTATCGTGCTGTGGGCGTAATGGCCGTCGTATGTTTCCCGAAAACCCGAGCGGCAGTCGACAAGCCCCGGATACATCACCACACTAATCCCATGAACAGTCCGACAACATCACGGTTTTAGGTGCTGACGCAGCAGTTCGGCCCGCACGCATCGTTTGCCCGTTTTCTGGCCGCGATGGGCTTGTTGCTGGTGGTGCTGGTGAGCTGGCTTGAACCCAGCGCCTCGGCCGGGCTCGGGTTAGGCGCGCGGTTCGCCTTCTGGTCCCTGCACGTTGGCACCGGCTTGGTTGTAATGGCCCTGATCGGCCAGTGGGTTGTGCGACTGCCGTTCGGTTTGAATGCGCGTCCGTGGCTAGCGACGGTGTTGACTGGCGTGATTGGCAGCGTCTTGTACACACAGATAGAGATGGGTCTGGAGGCGATGTTCCCGGAGCAAGACCCCGATCAGGTGGTCACCAGTGGCTGGTGGATGGATGCGCTGCTGGAGTACAGCGAACTGGTGGTGCCGTTGACGGTATGCTGGGCGCTGCTAAACGGACCCAAACTTCTGCGCCTGAGTGCGTTGCAGTTCGATACCGCGCGTGCCACGCGACAGACGCCAACACCGATAACTGCAGCCTCGCCCACGCCCCCGCGAACGCCGGCCGAGTCATGCGAGGCGCCGGAATCCTCGTCCAGCGAGTTTATGCAACTGCTACCGGATGCGCTGGGCACAGACATTATCGCGGTGTCCTCAGATCTGCACTATCTGCACGTTTACACGCCGCTCGGCAAAACCATGGTGCTGCATAATCTGCGCGATGCGGTGGCTATGCTGGGGCCGTCTGGTGAGCAGGTGCATCGCTCGCATTGGGTAGCATACGCGCACGTCTCGCGGCTGAGCAGACGCTCGCGTGCGCTGCACTGCGTGATGAGTAATGGGATGAAGGTGCCGGTGAGTCGGCGTCGTCAGAGGCCGATGATTGAGCGCTTTGGGCGTGACACGCAGCTGGCGGGTGCTGCTCGCAGCACCCGCCCGTCTTCGTCGTCCGCCGTTGGCGAACGCTCTGCCTGAGCGGGGTCTTAGTTAAACGGCGGGCCCATCGGGGTGCCAAGCGGATTAATTTGCGGGAGCGCCTCTACCAGCGGTTCTTCTTCATCAATGCAACTGGTGTAGCCCAGGCCACTGGCATCCGGTTCGCCGAAATCGAAGAACATGTTGTCGGTGCCACCGATTGGACCATCGGGCAAAAAGTCCAGTGCTAGGCCATCGCGCACGCGCCAGGCGATAAAGTGATCCGTACACGGGCTGTCGCCCGCGACGCCGAGTGCGCCAAGTAACTCACCGCCTTCGGCATAGAGCGCCAGCCCGCCGGCAATGGCGCTGGCACCGCCGATCTTGCCACCCGTCATGGGATCATTCGCTTGCCCGTAACGCGCCGGATTACCGCGGCTGGCCACAATGGGATTCACTGGCGTGGCCAGATCGAAGCCGCTGAGTGAACCGCCCGGCTGGGCGGCGGCGTACAGATTGGCGCTGGACAGTGGGCCGCCCAGGCCGGTCTGCGCGGGTAGGCTGAAGTTGTTTGCCGTGTTGGCGCGCACGGCCGAGGCCAGTCGCCCGCCGGGCCACTGATCGCCCCGGTCAGCACCAGAGTAGGTGACGGCGCAGACGATGCCGTCGCGATCCAACACAGTCATCCACACTTCGTTGCCGAAACCGACGTCCGGATCCTCCGCGCCAGGCGGGGCGAGGGCGGGGACCACTTGTGCCAGTACGGCGCGAACCGTTGCATGATCAGGCAGGGCCCCGCATCCGTTGGCAGTGAGTGGGTCCTGCATTTGGTTCTGGGCGATTGCGGTTGGGGGGGCCAGTCCGCTGGCACAACTAAGGGCGCTGCAGGCCCCCAAAGCCAAGAGGTTGTTCATCTGATTTACTCCGTCAGGGTAGGTGGATCACTGTTTCGCCGCCGCGGTGTGCGGTGCGGTCACTGAGTTGTACCCAATTGATTTGCCGGGAGTAAATGAGAAATGAACGAACGGTCGCATTCATACACGAACGGGTGAGACAGCGCCGCCACTGCGACGCTGTCGTGAGAGCCTAGTTACTCATCACAATAGAGGGATCGAACACTTCGGTTTTGCCGCCGCAGCAACACGCGTAGCAGTAGCACATCAGCGCGCCGTGCGGACCGGCCTCAAACTCGTAGTCCTTGCCGGCTGGGATAAACATCCAGTCGCCGGCCGAGAGCTCCTGGCCGCGGTACACAATGGAGCCCTGCACGATAAAACGGATGCCATCGCCTTCTTCGTGGGCATGTCGGTTCGCTTTGGCGCCGGGGAGGGCACGGGTGATAAACAACTGAGTGGGTTCCATCACAAACGGTAGCTGCCACTTTTCAAAACCGTCGGGGATGTTCCTGACTGTCATCGCGCGTTGCAGCTTTACGGCAATCTCATCACGGGACGTCATGATCTGCTCGCTGGTGTCGACGCAGACTTCTTTCAAAAAGGCTTGTACACGTTTAGCGCCTTCCTCGAAGGTCACTTCATTGGGGTTAAATTTGCTCACGATTCACTCCTTCGAAATCGTTTTAGTAAAAACCCCGCACTCCAATCCCGTTATCCCGTATATAAAAGAGCGATGCCGGTGGGCAAATGCCCTCAGGGCCAGGTGCTATTCGTTGTCGGGCCCGCACAAACCTGGGGTTAACCCTAGCTGGGGCCATTGCTAATGGGCACGCATGCGCGCGAGTATTATCGTTAACTCCCCATCAGGTCTCTAACGTTACGGGTGTTACCGGTCATGGAAGTGTCCTCAGCCAACGGCAGTAACCTAAGCGCGTCCACCAACTATGTGGGCGAGCACTTTAGCGCCAACTCAACGGCACCTACGCCACACGGTGGCAACGATGCCGTCGATCAGGCGGTGCGGTCGATTGAAAGCAATCTGACCCAGAGCTGGACCGACTGGGATGTATCGAACGGTGATCTGCGCGACATTAACAATACGCTGCGCGATCTTACGCCGGCGCAAACCAACGATACGATCGCGGCGCTTTCAAATGAGACGCTGCAAACCTGGGGCGGTGAGATAAACGGCACCCTTGGCGGGCTCAATGCCTCCGATCGTCAAGACCTGTATTCCAATCTGGCCCGAGACCTAGACGGCGAGCAGCTCGCGCGCGTGTACGGCGCGTTGGATGCCGGGCAGCAGCAGGAACTGGTCAGCGCCATCAACGTGAATGCCGGACGCACCACACAAGAAGCGTTCGTCAACAACGTGCAGCGCGCCGCATTGGCCAGCCAGGAGGCGCCGCAGGGCCTTACAGACGAGGAGAAAACCCTACTGCTCGATCTGGGCCAGCTTGGGCTGGACCTAGTGGGGTTGGCCGATCCAACACCAATTTCTGATGGGGCTAATGGCCTGATCTCACTGTTCCGCGGCGACTTCCTGGGCGCAGGCCTCTCGGCCGTCAGCATGATTCCGTATCTGGGGGATGCCGCCAAGCTCGGCAAGTTGGGCAAATGGGCCGAAACCGTCTCCGGTGTGGTGGAACTAGCTGCTAAGAACGCTGATTTCGCGAAGGCGGCGGAGCCCATTCTCAAACGTATTAATGACGCCATCGGTGCCATTCCGGACGGCGTAATGCGTAACTTGCCGGAAAGCGCACAGGATGCGATTCGCAATATCAAGAATCAGATAGACGAGCTGGCAGGCGCTGGCGCTCGGGCCGCAGATGGGCCGCTCGTGTTAAACTCTAACGTTGGCAAGAGCACCGTTATCGACGGTCGCACCGTAACGGTCGGGGATGCGCCGACGGTGCGCACGGTAGACGGCAAGCCGGTGGCGATTGGCGCCGATGGTGCGGAGAACACCATCCGTCAGCCGCGGAGTTTCGACAGCAAAGTGGAGCAGCCGGACGGCAGCGTGGTCTACACCAAGAACAATCAATCAGTCACCTACGACGCCAACGGATTCCCGGTGTTTAACGCGAAGGCCGACGTGTACCTTGAGCCGAAGCATATCGGTTCTAGCTCCGATACCGGACACTTCAAAGCGGCCAACGAACAGATGCGTGATGCGCTGCGCGATAACCCTGCATTGAAAGACCAACTAGGCCTCACAGATGCGCAATTCAACCATTTGATGAAGGACACGGCCTCGGCTAAACCACCGCCAGACCTCACGTGGCACCATCATCAGGACACTGGTAGGATGCAGTTGGTTGAGCGCGGCGAACACGATCTATTCCGCGGTGGCCACGTGGGTGGCATGGCGATCTGGGGCGGTGGACGCTAAGCGTCTTTGGGCAAGTTTTTCCTGGCGGTAACGCACATGAATACAGCATTGAACTGGGAAGTCTACGATAGCGATATCCCCATTCACGATCCGGCTCAGGTCGCCCGGCTTGAAGCCACACTGGGCGTTAAGCTGCCGCAGGATTACGTGGATGCGGTAAACGCCCACGCAGGTAAATCCACCAGCCTGGAGCAAGTAGACATCGGCAAAGGCAGCTCGGTATTCGGCACCCTGTTTTTTATCTGCGATGATGCGGCTCATCGCGGGCACTACAACAACGTTTACAAAGCGCTGGATGATGTGCGCGACTGGAGCGGCAAGGCGCTGGTCGAGTTCGTGCCGTTTTCTTCCAACACCTCGAGCGGTCTTTATTGCTTTGACTACCGCCAATGCAAACAGAACCCATCGGTGGTGTTTGTGGATCTGGAGCGTGAGCCCGCGCACGAGCGTGCGCTAATCCCGTTGGCCAGCAGCTTCAGCGAGTTTCTCAGCAAGCTCTACTAGCGAGCGCCCGGCCGCGAACGACCGGGCACCCACACGCTTAAACTTTAGCTACTTGCTGAGCAGCCAGCGCAGCACGCAGATTAGTACGATAAGCCCAAGCAAGCACAATACGAACCAGTAGATCCACGGGATGGTGCAGTCCGGGCAAGGTGGCTCCGGCACATCTTCCAGTTCCAGATCGGTACGGTTATCCGGATCGTTGGGGTCGGTCCCGCCCTGCACCTCATCACCATCGCTGATGCCGTCGTCGTCAGTGTCGGCGGCGTTGGGCGATGAGCACAGCTTGTACTCCGCCAGTGCATCCAGGCCGTCACCATCGTTATCGCTGCTTGCATCACCGGGGTTGCTCGGGTCCAGGGCGAACACCTCTTCCCAGCGGTCGGGCAGGCCGTCACCATCGCTGTCCTGCACGGCGTCGTCCGCCTCGTTTTGTGGGCTCAGGCCCAGGCAGATTTCGGTGCCGTCGATCACGCCACCGTCATCGGTATCCGGGTCGAACGGGTCCAGGCCAATCTCCACCTCTTTCCAGGTGTCCAGGCCATCACCGTCCGGGTCGGCACCGGCATCGCTCGGGTCCAGCGGGTTCAGGCCCACGTGCTCCTCGCGAATATCGCTGATGGAATCGCCGTCGCTGTCCAGTTCCAGCAGTGTCACACCGGTGTTGAAAATGCGCTGGCGTGCCGCGCTGTCGGCGCCGGTCCAGGTTGCGGTCACTTCCACATTGAAGGTGCCACCCAGGGTGGTTTGCCTAAACACGCCGTAGTACGCACCGTCACCCGCCCGGTTGTCGGGCGCAACGCCATCGTCTCGGAAGCTGACCAGTTCCTCGCCGTGCGCGGCGCTACGCACCACAGCGCTAACCGCTGCGTTGGTAATCGGCGCTTGCTCTACTAGCACCAGCACTAGCGGTACCTCGGCACCTGGGTTCAGACGCACCGACGTAGGCACGCTGATGTTGCCAGCGTCCAGCAGCGTCTGCCCTGCGAGCGGGCGCAAAAAGCCCTGCGCACGACTCACGCCGCTGACAGTGATCAGCACTTCACGGCCGGCCTGCTTGGGTGGCAGGCCAAGGCGCCATTGCGTCCCGGGGACCGGGTTGGTCACACGGAAGACAATGTTGGTGGAGGTGCGTGATTGGGTGATGGTGCCCGGCGCTTGAACGCCATCCGGTACCAGCACTATCTGATCGTCGAAGGCCCCCTCCCAGTTAACCGCGATACTCGCGAAGTCCAGGCCGGGCTCGACCGGGAAGGTGACCACATCGAAGCGGGGCCCGCCGGCCGCGACGTTCGCCACGCCGATCGGAATGTCGTTTGGCGTCTCACGGCGAATCACGTGCACGGTTTGCCACAAGCGTTGCTGGTGAGTGCTGGCGTTGTGCAGATGCTCATAAGTATTCGCCAGGCGATTCGCCAGCCCAGCGGCTGCCACGGTAAGGGCTTGAGCATGCGCAGACTGAACCGGGTTCAGCAGGTCCAGCGCTTGTTTGCCCAGCGACACGTCGGATTCGCCTTCATCCAAGTCGACCGGAATGTGATCGCCGCCCGGGTTAACGCCAGAGATGTCTTGCATAAGATCGTGATCGGCATCCGGCCCGAGCGAGATGGTGTGGATCATCACATCAGCACCGGCGCCGGTCACGAAATCGTCGATTACCGGCTCGTTGCTGATGGGGTTTGACGCCGGCCACCAGTCCGGCGGCTCGGACCAGAAGTGTGGTTCGTTCTCCAGCCCGTCGCTCAGTAGCACGATGGCGCGCAGGTCGTTGCGATTGCCGCTGGCCACCGTGTTGAGTTCTTCCAGGCCTTTCTTCAACCCCATGCCAAGCGGGGTGTTGCCGCTGGCGGTAAAACTGTTCAGATCGGCGATGGCATCTGCGCGTTGAGTGCCGTTGCCGGCCAGATCAATGTTGGTGCCAACCTCGGCCTGACCCAGGCCGCTCGGCAGTACGTCGCTGTACCATGCGGTGCCGATCCGCTCGTTGTCGCGCAGGGTATCGGCATACAGGCTGCCGGCGTTCTGCGCGGACTGCAGCTTATTGTCGTCGTTCATGCTGCCGGACAGATCGATCACGATCATAGTGTCGGTATCCAGTGGGCTGTCGGTGAAAGGCACCGCATTCGGCTGCGAATCCACAAACGCGGCGCCGCATGGGCTGTAGGTGACTTCGACGGCGGAGGTAAGATCCATGATTGGGGTCTGCACCACCAGCCACATCTCGTTGCCGACACGCAGGCCGCTAAGCACCGGGGCGGGTTGTCCACCGATACTCACCTGAAAATCATCTTCGTGCGGCTCCAGATCAATCGGGCGAACGTTTACGCGGATGAGCAGGCGCCCGGTGCCGTCGTTGGGCTGCGCCATGGCAGGAGAGGTGGAGGTGGGCTCCAGAATTTCGATGGCAACGCCAACGCCCGAGGTGTCGTTCAGCGAATTGGCCAGGGCGGTCGCCTGGGTTGCTGACAGGTTCAGTACCGCGGTGTTTGGGCCGGGTGCGGACACGCGGCCGTCGCTGGCGGTAACGACGCCGTCAAATGCGGTGATAGTTTCACCCGCATCAAAACCGGCGCGCAAATTCGAGCAGGCAATACGTGCCTGGTACGTTAACTTGGCGGCCCAGGTGAGCTCGACCGGCACACCAGCGGACGCACTGGAGCCATTGCTGCCCTGGGTGTTCCAGTCGAGCGTGGCGGAGATTTCGTCGATGTCCGGTGAACGGTCGGCGATGCGCACGTTAAATACCGCGGCCAGCCCGCCACTAGGAGAGAGGTGCAGGCTGGGCACGTTGATCACCGGGTCGGTGGTGTCTTCAGCGCCGCTGGTTGTGTTGAGCAACACGGTGGGAGTTTCATTGCGCGTGCCGCGATTGTCAGCGCCCCAGATCATGTCAAGCTTGTCGTCGCGGTTAACGTCGGCAAACATGACGCTCAGGCGAAAGTAGGGGCTGGCGCTCTGGATCATTGCGTCGTTGGAGCGTTCGTAGCCATCGCCGGCATCGTTCAGGTACAGGGCGTTGGCGGTGCCAACGGCGCCATCGACATCCGGGATGCCGATGTCCAGAAAACCGTCGTCGTTGACGTCACCCACCGACACGTCGTAGGAGTATCCGTCCGATCCGGGCGCGTCCAGTACGTTGGTATTGTTGAACAGCGTCGCGCCGCCGGATTCGATGAACTGATTTTTGTGCAGGCGGTCAGTGCCGCTGCGGGCCACGAAGATGTCCAGATCGCCATCGTTGTCGAAGTCGAAGGTCTCGATGTTGTTGGAATAGCCGTTGGTGCTGATGCTCTGGGTGCTGCCCCAGTCCACCCGACCATCGCCATCCGGATCGCCCAGATTTAATCGGTACTCCAACTGCGGTGATGCGGGGAAGCCAGCATCCGCAGCGGCGCTGGGCGAGCCGACCCCCTGGCCGTAGTCACGTTCGTGCGAGATCACCAGATCCAATCGGCCATCGTTGTTGATGTCCGCAATCTCTATGCCGTGGCTGGTGCCTTCGCGGTCTTCGGCAGGTTCCGCCGTTGGCTGGCCCAGTATCTGCGTACGACCAAAGGCACCGTCGCCGTCGTTATACAGCACCGCATTTGGGCCCCAGAAGCGCCGGTCGGTGCAGCCGGCGGCGCCAATATTGTGTGTACGGTTGGAGAACACCAGATCCACGTCGCCATCGCTGTCGATATCACCGGCCACCACATCGTCCCAAATATTCTGACAATCCACGCGGGTGAATTGGGGTAGTCGCGTGCTGGTCTGATCGGTAAACACATCGCTGCCATCGTTGATCAGGATAAAGTTACCGTGCGGGGAGGAGTGCACGATGTCCGGGTCGCCGTCGCCATCCAGGTCGGCAAAATCAGCATCGTAAGTGTCACGCGCCACACTGACATCAATATCTAACTGGCTGGTGATGTCGACGAACTTATTCTGCGCCGCGCTCCACTCGAACAGCGTCTGGTTGTGTCCTTCGCCGTCGTCTGGGCGGGTTACCGGCAAGTACAACAGCATGTTTCCGGATGCGCCGATGGTCGCCTGTACATCTTTGTACTCGGACTTGAGGTTAACGTCGTCCCACGGCGAGCCGTCGGGCCAGTCGAGCATTTCGTCATGCCGTTCCAGGCTGACGTTAGTGGGGTTGGCGATGGCGTATTCGGCGAGAAATAGTGCGAATACGG
>CBDUQI010000122.1:0-17364 GCA_965369325.1 uncultured Gammaproteobacteria bacterium | reverse complement strand
CCACTGCCATTGCCGCCCCCACCACCAGAACCGGATCCGCCACACGCCGCTAAAGCAAGCATTGAGGTGGTTAGTATGATGGATCCAAATTTATGGTCTGAATTGGACATTGTCATAGCCTTCTAGCGTTTTTTGTAGGTTTCACGTGCACCACCTACGTTACCCTGGGGGCACGTTCAGCAGGGCGATGAGCGGATCAGATAGCCGACTGCGCTCCGGGACGTGCGGTCGCCGTGCTAACGCCGGCCTTCCTAATTAGATAGGCGGATGGGTAAGGCAGCCACCTTACCCATCCACTCAGAGCAGCTTACGCCGCTCCGGATTAACCGTATAAGACGCCGTTGCCTAGAGCTTGGCCTTTACACCGACGAAATAGCGTGGCCCGTAGGAGAGCGCTTGAAACGTATTGCCCTGAACGCCACGGAAGTCGATACGTGGTTCATCCAGTAGGTTCCTCGCCTCCACATTCAAGTCGACGTTATCGAACAATTTGTAACGCACTCTCAGATCCAGCCTTTCATTGTCATCGGTGTATCGAATACGGCCTTGGGTGTCGCGCGTGAACTGCTGAAAGTAGTTAGATCGCGTTTTGTAGATCGCCTGGACGTTCCATTTACTGTTACCCCAGTACAGTTGCGTCGAACTCACGTGTTCGGACAAACCGAACAGGTTGGCGGGTGGGAGAATCCCAATTAGCGCCTCCTCGGTGACCTCTCCAGCCCTATTGATCGTCAGGCCCACACCATCACCACCATGCTGGTCTTCAAACTCAAAATCAGAATCAGCATAGTTGTAGCTAAACGTTCCGCCGAACCCGCCCAAAAATCCGGGCAGATAATCAAACGAGTGTGTCAATGAGAGTTCGAAGCCCTTGATCGTACTGTCGTCATCGCTTATTCGCGTGTTCTCAACCAATCCCTGAACCTCGTTGCCATCAAGATTGAATGTCTCGAGCTGGGCAACGGTCTCGAATGCACCGTTGAATTCCTTCCAATAGATCGCACCGGCAATAATGGTGTCTTTGTTTGGATACCACTCCAAACCCAGATCAAGATTGGTCGACAGAATTGGTTTCAGGAAGGGGTTGCCGGTAGCACCGATCCCATTGACTGCTTCAGCCAGCGAAGAAAACGGGCTGTCCTCATCGCTGTCCCGGATCGTACGGCCATTGCCATAGGCGTTAGGATCCGGGCGAGACATCCCTCTAAAGATTCCGCCTCGCAGGACCAACTCGTCATTCAGATCTGCGATAACCGTTAAGCTCGGGAGAACCTCTTGATAGCCGCTTTCTTGTGTGTCGGTTTCAAAACCATCGTCAGTGGCCCCTTCTGTCACGACAAACCCTTCGTCTACTTCCTCAACGGTGATGGGGCCTCGGTAGCCGACAGAGGTGATGTCGGTGTCCACAAACCGAACGCCGAAGTTACCCCTTACCGGATAGCCGCCGAATTCTGTTTCAAAGTCGGCCTGAACATACAACGCCAGCGTGTCTTCCGTTACATCGTTGGTGCTGGCAGTAATGCCATTTTGGAACTGTATTCCGGCCAAACCACCATAGTTTACTAACCAGGCGTTGGCAGCACACTCAAAGTCAAAGGTGGCAAAGCTGCTTACCGCCGTACCGCTGCTGGCGTTGGTGATGAGTTCCTCGTCCCTGACATTTGACAGGAAACCTGATTCCGGGAAGCTTCGATCCGCGCAGGCCAGCACGTTGGCGAGTACGGCATCCGTCAACTCGTTGTCTCCGTCGCCATTGGCCATCACCAGGTCCTCGTCCTCAAACAGACTTTCACCCTCCTCGTCTCTTAACCCTCCCCGTGTGAAATACTCCATGCTGGAGAACCGCACACCCGCTTTCACGGTGTGTATTGCGCCCGCATCGCGGTTCCAGGCCAGATCCGAGCGAAAGGCATCGAGCGTATTGTCACGAGTAATCTGACGTGCCCGGATTCGGGCGCGGTCCCTTGCATTGAAGAAGCTTGGGTCAGTCACTTCGAAGCCGTTACCACCATCGTCAAGAATCGTGGCAATTGCAGCACCTGGGCCCTGGTTCGTATCCAGTTGAACGGTGAAATCATTCCTATTGCTGCCCATAGTATTATCGTGAGTGGCCGCCAGGCGAAGCTCGATATCGGTCTCGGTTCGAATCGTCTCGGAGGTGGCGTAATCAAAGCTCCAATTCAGGTTATCAGTCAGATCAACCCCCAAATTGAAACCGAACCCCTCGTATTCTTCAAGTCGCTGAAAATCAGTTGTGAACGAATTAATCTGCGTTTCAGAAATGGATGAAAAGACGACGCCAGTCGTCGGATCGGAGGTTAGCGCGGACAGATCTTCCTGCGTGGTTCCGAATTGCAGATCCTTGCGAAGCTCCCGTTGATCACGTTCGGAGTATTGGAAATCTATCGTAAGATCTACGGCATCATGCGGCTGAAACTGAATGCTCCCAAAGACTGCCTCACGCTCATCATTCGTCGTGTTCTGACGATAACGATGATCCCGCGGAATATAGGCAAAAGGAATGTCGGCGACAGAATTGTAACTTGCGGTAGTGTCAATCAATTCTTGAATCTCGTCACTGCTGACGTCTGCACCGGCATCATGACAGCGCGGGTCACTGTCAGTTGGCAATGCGTTGGAGTCAAATGAGGTCAACTCACAGGCTTCCAGACGACCGCCACCCGATGTGGTTTGATATTCCTGCTCCGGGTTGGTTTCATCTCTAAGTTGTACGCCAAGGGAGACGCCCAGACGGACGCCATTAGCGAAATCAAACTGATCGATGTATGCAACCGTCGCGCGTGATCCGTACTCCTGGCCACCGTTGATGTCTGCCTCATCGGGGTTATGCGCGAGCTTTACATTGGCCTGCGCTAGGCGCTTTCCATAGTCCAACGGTTTTTTCGTGTCCAGGTGTATCTGACCACTGACAGCGCCCTCGATGTACTCGGCTGATTGGGTTTTGTGAATCGCCACCTTGTTGAACATCTCGGATGGGAAAATACTGAAGTTCACGGCGCGATTACCACCACCATTGGTGGCTTCGCGACCGTTCACCACAGTGGTTCCCAAAAATGGCCCCAGCCCCCTGACCGAGATTTCCGTTGCGCCGCCATTTTCGCGGTGCGAAGTCGCGCCGGTAATGGTTTCGATGGCATCGCCTATCGACAGCGCTGGAATATCGCCGATTTCGGCGGCGGACAATCCATCGACTATTTGTGTGGAGTTACGCTTGAGCTCGATCGAACTTTGCACAGTCGCTCGGGTCCCGGTAACGACGACCTCCTCAATCCCATCGATTGAATCATCGGACTGATCCGTCTCCTGAGCCGACACTACTGCGGTTGCGATTAACGCCACGCTTGCGGTCAGTATTGCACTCGCTTTGTGAAATTTCGGCGAGGCACCCGGGGGTGTGATCTGCTTTGGTTCAAACATATCTAATCTCACATTACTTGTTCTATTGCGAATGGATTCACTAAGTGTTCTATGCAGCAGCATCTTATTCCTCCACTCCCACCGTTGCCTCAGATGTATTTGAGTGATATGGCGAAGCACCGTTGTCTGTATCGAGCGAATCGCCATCCAGATAAGACTCAAAGTCATCAGTGAATACTTCTGTAGCGCCCGCCGTATCGGAGTAAATCGCCAGATCATCAACACTGAATATGCCCGTCGCCTCACGCACGCCGCCATTGTCACCAAACCGGAAGGCAACATGGGTCAAACCACCGGTCGCGCTATTTGTCGGTGTATACGGAGCAAGACTGACACCATCCACCGAAATTATGACTTCTGGAAGCATCGCTGTGTCACCACCTGGGTACTCCCAGGTAACAACCACATTCATAAAGGTATCCAGTGCATGTGGGAGCGTAGAGGTATCGATATTGTCTGGACTTCTCACACCAAAACTGTCATCCCGGATGCGCAAATCAAGAAGCGCGCCATCGTTATTGGTGTTTTCGTTGAACAAGGTGATGAAGGCATCGCCATCCCCAAGATCATCGTCCAGTCTTTTCACCACAACTTCCACACGACCCGCTGCAAGCGGGCCATCGCCGTCCAGCGCATATCTCAACTCACCCGTATCACCGGCATCTGTATCAATGATTTCGGCAAGTTGATTCCCAGGCGTGCCTGGACCGCTTGCAGCACCACCTTCCTCGACGCCAACTGTCGCCTCAGATGTATTTGAGTGATAAGGCGAAGCACCGTTGTCTGTATCGAGCGAATCGCCGTCCAGATAAGACTCGAAGTCATCAGAGAACACTTCAGTCATGCCCGCTGTATCGGAGTAAATCGCCAGATCATCAACACTGAATATGCCCGTCGCTTCACGCACGCCACCATTGTCACCAAACCGGAAGGCAACATGGGTCAAGCCACCGATGGCGTTGTTCGTCGGTGTAAATGGAGCAAGACTGACACCATCCACCGAAATCGTGACCTGCGGAAGCATCCCTGTGTCACCACCCGGGTACTCCCAGGTAACAACGACATTCATAAAGGCGTCCAGCGTATGTGGGAGCGTAGAAGTATCGACATTGTCTGGGCTTCTCACACCAAAACTGTCATCCCGGATGCGCAAATCAAGAAGCGCGCCATCGTTATTGGTATTTTCGTTGAACAAAGTGATGAAGGCATCGCCATCGCCAAGGTCATCGTCCAGTCTTTTCACCGCCACTTCCAGGCGACCTGCTGCAAGCGGGCCATCGCCGTCCAGCGCGTACCTCAACTCACCTGTATCACCGGGATCGGTATCAATGATTTCGGCAAGTTGATTACCAGGAGTGCCCGGACCGCTCGCACCAGCAAGGGTCTCCACCGTGGCTTCAGAGGTACTTGAGTTATAAGGCGAAGCCCCGTTGTCCGTGTCAAGCGAATCGCCATCCAGATAAGACTCGAAGTCATCAGAGAACACTTCCGTCATGCCGGCTGTATCGGAGTAAATCGCTAAGTCATCAACACTCACTTTCCCGGTGTCTGCACGCACACCACTATTGTCACCGAACCGGATGGCAACGTGTGTCACACCGCCAAATGCGTCGTTCGTCGGTGTATATGGAGCAAGACTGACACCATCCACTGAGATCGTCACTTCTGGAAGTACCGATGTGGATCCGCCCGGATATTCCCAGGTAATAGCCACATCCATAAAGGCATCCAGCGTATGCGGAAGCGCTGAAGTATCGATATTGTCTGGGCTTCTAACACCGAAGCTGCTATCCCGGATGCGGAAATCGAGAATTGCGCCGTCGTTATTGGTGTTTTCGTTGAACAAGGTAATGAAGGCATCGCCATCCCCAAGCTCATCGTCCAATCGCTTGATTTTTAATTCCACTCGCCCTGCCGCAAGCGGACCATCGTCGCCCAACGCATATCTCAACTCACCTGTATCACCGGCATCAGTATCGATAATGACAGCGACATTGTTATCGGCAGTGGGAGCGCCGCCGACGCCATTAATGGTAATCACCAGGTCAGCCACAGTGCCGTCAACTGATGAAATCTGGATGATCTCCATGAGTCGGTCGCCCTGAATCATCGCGGCGATCGTTGGGTTGGTTGTGTCGAGCGCGTATTCCCACGCGCCGGACGGCAGGATCGAGAACGTTCCGTACTCGGTAGCGCTCGCCGATTGCTCAATGAGCATGTCTTCACCCGGATCGGGATCAATGATGGTCACCACACCCATTAACAACTCAGTGCTATCGCTATCGACGGCGCCCACCAAATTGAAGAACGCGGCCGGTACCGGCGCTGCAGGCGCGCCGGCGTCAAAGACTGCAACTACCGCGTCGACTGAATCGGGATACGTCGCTGAGCCAACTAACGAGTCCCCAACGCTGTTGCCCTCGAAATCGTCCTCGAATTCCAGCGTGGTGCCAGCAGCGTCGGAATAGATTCTAACGTTGTCGACAAAGTAAGATCCGAAAGGAATGGTTGTCCCATTGTCGCCAAAGCGCCACTGAATACGTTCAACGCCCTCATCGAACCACGCATCGAGCGTAGTGAAGTCACTGTCTACAACCGCTGCGGTTGAAAACGCGCCTCCACCTAACACTTCGCCGTTAATGAGGATGGTGATCTGATTGGCTTGCGACATGTCCCACATGATGTCGATGTCGTACCATTCATTGGGTGTGAAGGGCGCTGTGATGATATCCCCAGGGTAGGCATCGCTGTCGGTATTACGGACCAGGAATCTTGGCGCTCTGATGCTTCCATCATCTTCGATCGCTTCGCCTTGTATGCGCAGATCAACCAGTGATTCCGCAACGCTGCCGGAAGAGCCATACAGCGTAATGTAGGCGTCTTTTTCATTGCCATCGTCCGCAAGGGCCTCAGTCTTCAGGAATGAAAACGAAAGCTTGCCTTGCAGCAAATGATTCTCCAGGTTGAGTCGTAACTCACCCGTATCGCCGTTGATGGTGTTGGTAATTTCGACGACTTGTGTAAGCGCTGTAATTCGGATGACCAGACTTGCCGTGGTGCCATCTATGGAGGTAAGCACGATGGTGTCGTTGATAGATGTCCCCACTGCCAGGCCGGCTACTGTTTCATTAGCCGCGTCCAGGGTATAGATCCAGGCGCCGTTCGGATCGATGCTGAATGTCCCATAAGTGGTCGGGGCATCCGTTTGCGCAACGATCATGTCCTCGCCGAAGTTCACATCCGTCACGGTGACGGTACCTACAAGATCCTCTTCCTGGTTGTTGGGAATGGTAGCGCTCAAGCCGTCGAAAACGGCGGGTTCGGGCGCGTTGTTGAGTGCACTCTCCACCACGAGCAGAGCCGTGTCATCTAAGTTGTCAGCCACCGCGGAAGCGGCCAAATCCACGACCGCCGTGTTGAGGGCATCCAGCGAGGGCTGAGACAATGTGCCATCAACCAAATCAGCGCTGAGACTGCTGATTACCTCGGCCGCCGAAGCGTCAGCGTCGTTAGCGTCCACTTGAGAAATTATCGCCAGCGCTGTCGCATATCTGCCGGCATCATCATTGCTGGCGACTGTCGTCGCCAGATTGGTTGGCTCCAGCTCGGTGATATCACCGGAAATGCCAAAGTTTGCGGCAACAGCGGAATTGAAAGTAGAAACGGCTGCGTTCAAATCACCCGCCGCCTCAGCAAGCTGGGTGGCCATTTCCGTCAATGGGGAGACGATGAAGATAGCTTCACCAGCAACAGTGACGACCGCTCGGGTGGCAGGCGCATCAAGTACGAGACCCGTCGCCTCATCGACATAGGTGCCGCCACTACAGGAAATTAGCGCAGGTCCATCAATGGGAATCAGCGTATCGAAGCTCGCCAAACCGCCGCTGGTTGTGCCCGAGCCCAATGCAGGGCTCGCGGCCATACCGCCGGCATCGATAGAAGATATTTCGCAAAGGGCGCCGTCTACCAACGCGTGGACAAAGAGCGCCCCAAGGTTAAAGGCGGCTTGAACAGCAACAGGTGCGGATTCGACCGTCTCGCGAAGTCCGGAAGCATCGGTATACCGAATAATAACCGTAACCGATTGCCCCCCTTCTTCGGCGCTTAGCGTGTAGGAAGAGGAAGTCGCACCTGGAATCAGATCATCACCTGAGACCCACTGATAGGTGTCACTGCCAGACTGAACGCCGTCGGGGTCCGATATCGACGCCGTCAGGGTTTGGCCTACAACGGCGTCACCGCTCAGGCTCGCGGCCCCGTTGGAGCTCTGCACCAGAGGGGTAGCATCTCTATCGCTGCCGCAGCCAAGCAGCGTCGCACATAGCGCGGCATATAATAAGATCTTATAATTCATTACCCTGAACTCCCACATCAGCCAAAACTCCCATCAAATTCGGTATTGTTAATATCAGCCTGCCAGCACATCGTGGCTGTCGTTTTTCTCATCACGCGCGCAACGGTAAGGCGCAGCGTTGTATTGCAGTTGGTCCGTCGGTGTCGAAACCGGTGATGGCGTAACGAGCACTGGCACCGTTAGAGCACCGTCGCCGGAGGTGCCGGCATCGAGCGCCGCCAAGGCGGCAACCGCCGTCAGCCTAACGCTCGTATTCATTGTGACTCGCGTCCAGTTCGTAGAATGTCGCCTGCACGTAGTCGTCCGGATCGCCGCTGTTATTCTGGTTGTAGACGCCGGCCTTGAAGTACATGTAATCATTCGCGACATCGTAACCGCTGTCCGTCATGTCGATGGTCTGCTCGGCGCGCAACTGGCCGTCCTGGCTGATGCTCACGTGCAGCAGGTTGCCTTTGGTTTCGATCGCGTAGGAGAATTTTTCGTCAAGCGCGATGCCGTCCTGCGGGTCAGCGGCGGAATTGCGGCGCTCGCCAATCAGTTCGAAATAGTTGTCGTCACGGTCAATCGGCTCATGCGCCGCATAAATCGCTCCACGCGTGTTCCCAGGCAATTTGCGGTAATACAGGCGAATGGGTTCATCATCCTTAGCGTGTATTTGGCCCACGATGACCCGGCCGACCTGCGAGGGCTCACCGGTTGTCGTGACGTGGTTTACCGCCAAAGTCGCCCGCATCTTGCCGTCAACGCCGCCGGCAGACCTCAGTGCTTGCACAGGGGCGCTCGACAATACCCAGTTGTTCTTGTTGGGGCGCCCGTCATCCGTCTTGGTGTTGATCGCTTTATTGCCCCGGCGCAGCATTTCACGCAGCTCGGTGCGGGTAAAACGGGTGTTCTTGGACGTCCTGGCACCGTCCACCGGCGCGCGGAATACCATGCCGCCGTCATCCGCCGTGTAGAAATAACGCTCGTCCACGGCGCCCTTGGCCAACTCGACCTCGGAGATCTGGTCCGATTTGCCGTCGCGGTTCACATCTGTCGGGACGCTGAGGTACCAGCTAAGAAGGTCGAAGTTCCTGCCCGGCGGCAGGTCCGGCGAGAGGCCGTAGCCACCGGCCCGCGAACTGATGATCCGCGGACTCGTTTCAGCCTTCGCTGCGTCCAGCGACTCGAGGCGAAAGTCGTCGATGCGAACCTCGATGCCGGCACAGCTGCCGAAGACATCAACGCTCTCGGACGCACCGGAATCGAATGTGACCATCAGCTCTCGCCACTTCTTGCCTTTCTTTGGCTGCTGCTCGAAAAACAGCTCAGTGCCAACTTTGACACCGACATTGCCAGGGCCACGCAGGAACGCACTGAGGCGATAAGTGGTGTTGGGTTGCACGGCAATGGTCTGGGATACATACGCGCCGTTTTCGATCAGCTTCACCGAGTTGTCGCCGCTGTGAGCGACATCGGAAATCGCCGTTGCCGACCCGGTGGGGTCTCCGTCGGTCCAGCCGGTCCAGCCGTCCTCGAAACCGGCATTGACGATATCCGCGGCGTGCGTCGCGCCGGTCAACAGCAACGCGAAGATCAAAACAACACGCACAGTAATGCAGCGAACCGCCATCGTCATGACATCCTTTGGATTGCCTTGATGAACGGAAAACGAGTCAGGGCTAGGCTGGTACGCATTTCGGAATCCCCCATTTGCGTAATTTGGTTCTTACGCTTGACGAGAGCGTTTGGTTAGTACATCGGACGCTATAAACTGGTAGGACCAATCTCCTAATCACTGGTATCACCAATGCCCCATTATGCTTCTAACCAATCCGCAATTGCAACCATTCAATAGCGCCGATCAGACGCACGAAAGGCCGTCCGGCCGTCGCGATCAGGGAAATACGTGGTTGACAACACCGGGCGCCTGCAACATCGGGGTAAACTGCTCGGGCGTCACGGTCGGTACCTTTCCGGACGGACGCTTGGCAACAATACTCGTGGCGGCCCGGCTGCGACACGTGTCGACAACCAATGGCGGCTCATGGAAATACATGAATGCCCAACTGCTTGAGGGCATGGACAGCGTGTATCGATCCAACGTATTCACACCACTGGAACTCATTTCCGCGATCCTGTATGGCGACCACTCTCCAGTTGAAAACGCCAATCTTGCAAGTACGAGTTGTGCTTTATTCGGCCGTAAAATTCAAGGAACTGCGGCTAACTCCAGTCGGAACCATCGACGCGAGTAAGCGGGCAGAGCCGTCAGCTTAAGCCTTGTGCACAGCTCTCGCGTCACAATCAGCCGCATCAATTGGCCTTACCACTTGCCATGATCGGTAGATACCACAGGTTGCAGATGTTGTCCAAATTGGTATATAAATATGGTTAATTCCATTCGGCTTGGCACTGGTACACGCTGGGCTACTACGTGTTGTCACGAGGTCTGCCCTGCGGCAACGGTGACTACAGAAAATCCGGAGTACTGCGCCTGCCGTTGCTCCACGACAGGCGAGCAGCAGTGCCTCCTGAATGAAAACAATGAGAGGCGGAAATCATGGCCAAACGAATCTCCTTACCGACGCTCCTGGTGGTTGCAATACTCGCAGCACCTGCCCACGCGGTTGATTCAGACGCCGACGGGGTCGACGACAACGTTGACAACTGCACCAACATCGCGAATGCCGATCAGGCCGATGCCGACTCAGACAACATTGGCACGGCATGCGACGGGGACCTCGACAACAACTGCAACACAGACTTCCAGGATCTTGCCATTTTCAAGGGTTTGATCTTCGGGAGCGACCCGGTCGCCAACTTCGACGGCCTGGGCGGTGTCGATTTTCTTGATCTCGCTATCCTGAAGAGCCTGTTCTTCCAGCCCCCTGGCCCGAGTGCTGCTGGTTGTGATGCGGGGACCAACGTGCCCGGTGAGCTCGCTTTGACTGGTATCACACTGGTTGGGGACGTACTCACCGCGACCGTGACAGACCCGAACGGGACGAGCACCATTAACTATCAGTGGCAAGCAGATGGCGTGGACATTCCGGGGGCGACCGCACAGTCCTTTACACTCACGGCCGACCAGCGGGGCGCGAGCATTTCCGTCACTGCCACCTACACTGACGATGATGGCTTTGCGGAGGCCCCTACCGCCACTGCGGCAGATATCGTCTACAGCGCCATCGTGACCGGCGAAAGCACGCTGCTGGCAGCGGCGCTGGCCGCGGACACCGGAGATGTCATTGGCCTGGCTTCGGCATCGGGTGGCGATGACTACGACAACATGGCCGAAGTTGCCTTTGTCGCGGACAACCTACTGGTGAGAAACACGGTGGACAGCACCGCCGTCATCACAGGCGCGACCTGCATCGTGCTCGACGGCGACGGCATCGTGGCTGACGGACTGGCCTTCGACAGCCTCGACTGGATAAGTGGAAGCACCTGTGACTCGCAGGGCGACGGTTCAGTCTTTATCGGCGGCGACAACGTAACGCTTAGAAACAGCCAGTTCCTGGGCGAGGCGTTCCCACGCACGGTACCCGGGGGCGACCCGTACCACTACATCACGCTGAAGGGTGTTGGTAATCTCATCGAGCGAAACCTTTTCCAGGGCAAGGACATGGACAACGAGGGCTCGAGCATTTCGATATTCGCCGACCCTGGGATGGACAACAACGAGAGCCACACGATCCAGTACAACCTGTTTAAGGATATTCTCGGCAAATCCGGCGATGCGGGCAATCGCGACTCGACCGCGCATGCACTTCAGATCGGGCGTAGCACAGGTAACGACTCCACTGGCGACGGCCTTGTGACTGTGCAGTACAACCGGTTCGAGAACGTGCAGTCGGAACGACGGCTCATGCGTGTGCAGTCCGGAGGCAACCTCATCCACGGCAATACAATCGTTAACTCGCTGGGGATGATCGCCCTGGAAGACGGTTTCGCGAGCACCGTGACGCAGAACATTTTTCTGTCGGGCGGTGAAGATGGCGACGACGGCGGTATCAGCTTCGCCCCGCTGGGGCACACGGTGACCGACAACTACGTCAATAACCTGCGCACCACATCCTCGCAGCGCAGCGGCTTGTTGTTGAACCCGGATCCACTAAGTGGCAGCGGTAACACCGCATTGCTCGGCATGGCGCTGGACTTTACCGTGACGGTTGCACGCAACACGATTGTTAATGCCCGACAGGCAATCCAGTTTGAAGACGCCGACTGCGGCCTGTTCTCAGCAATACTGGACTTCGATGACAACTTTGTCATGAACCAGTCCGAAGCCATGTCGATCAATGGCAACACCAACGGCGCGGGCCGCAATGTGGTTAGAGACCAGGCACTGCTGGACGCCGGTTGCAGCCTTAGCGCCACGTCCACCTTTAATGGCAATCGCTTCTACTCGGCCGCTCTGTCCGAAAGCGGCAGCTTCGATTTCAACGGCGGACTCGCCAACAACACAGTCGGCGCCGAGGACGGTGCAACGTTCTCGCAAGATAGTAGTGGGCTGGTCAATGGGTCGGGCCCGGATGTCGGCGTTGGCGTGGACACCTCCACCCTGAACCTGATCGAGGAATCGCAGGTGGGCCCGGATTCAACCTGGACTGCGCCGGCAAGATCGTTCACCGATCTGGTGAACGCTGATCTGCAGGCCTACACGGAAGTCGAAAGCCGGACGCTCGACGCCGACGGCGTGGGCGTTGGTCTCGACGCTTATGACCTGGTCCGTCAACTCGGGGGCACCAACGCGATCGAGGCACCCGACCTCTACCCGGTGAATCACCCCGCCAGCGCGCACATCTACGAATCTCACGAGGCCGGCGTGGGGAACCACTTTGTCTTCGTCATTCACCGCGACATTGACATCGACCGCGATCGGCTTGATATCACCGATCGCCAGCGCAATGAAATCAAAACTTATGCCTCCTCAGAGGATGCGGTGAAAGGCTTCGAAGGCGAGACCATGGCGTTCCAGTGGAAGTTCAGAATCAACTCGGACATGGAGGTGTCCAAGAACTTCTCGCATTTCTTTCAGCTCAAAGCCGTCGGCGGTGATGACAGCCAGCCGGTTCTCACCCTAACCGGCAACGAGCGCAGCGGTGAGGACGGTATCGAAATTAGGCACAGCCCCTTACAGGCAGACGTCATCCTCGACCGGATCGACTGGAGCCAGGTCACCGGCGAGTGGGTGGAAGTCTACTGTCGTGCCACTTTCTCGGATCAGGGGTCGATGCGATTGATCGCTGGGCGGATGAGCGATCAGCAAATCCTCTTTGACGTGACCGAAACCAACATCGACATGTGGCGTGGCGAGAGCGTCGAAGACTTTGTTCGCCCCAAGTGGGGGATCTATCGGTCGTTATTAGACAGCGGCAATCTGCGTCCTGAGGAAGAAGACGTCAAGTTCGCTAACTTCAGCATCAGGAAATTACAGTCTGTCTAGTCAGTTGCAGACCGTGACTGCCCCGGCGGCGGTGTCCGTAAGGCTGGGTTCGCGTTGCTAATACGGGGTCGCCGCGCCGGAGCAGTCGATGTGGTATCCGCCACTCTGTTGTGTGCGCTGATGCTGAGCGGGTGCGTCGGATCTGATGGTAGCGCTACCGCTGAGCCGGTGCCGTCGCCTGCTACAAGTCCTGCGCCACCGCCTGCGAACAAGGTTGGCGTTGCCACGATATTGGGCGCCTCTACCGTGGGCGAGGTCTTAACAGCAGACCTGCAGGACCCCGATGGTCTGCAAAACGCAACTCTCACCTATCAATGGATTTCCGGCGGCCTGAATATCGCAGACGCCACCAGCAACACCTATACGCTTACAGACAACGACATTGGCGCCGCGATCCAGGTGCGGATCAGCTACACGGACGACGCGAGCTTCTCTGACAACCTGCTATCTGTGCCAACAGCGGCTGTGGCAGACCTTCCCAATAGTGCCGGTATCGCACGCATTACGGGAGTGGCACGGGTGGGCCAGACGCTCAACGCAGCCGTCAGCGACGCGGATGGCACGACTACCAGCACCCTCGCCTATCAATGGCAGGCCGACGGGGTTGATATCGTGAGCGCCGAAGCCTCCGGCTTGCAACTGACTACGGAGCAAGTCGGCGCAGCGATTCGGGCGCGTGTTACCTACACAGACGACAAGGGCGCAAACGAAGACGTTGTGTCTGTTGAAACAACACCAGTGGTTGCAGCAGCGAACGGCGGCGGCAACTTCGACCGTGGCACCGTCGGCAGTAACGACAGCGTGCCGGAAGTGAGCTGTGATACGGTCACCACCTCAACGCTCTCACTCGAGTTGCTGACATCCCGCTCAATGACCCCCGGCGTGACCATCTGTCTCGCAGACGGCGATTACACCGACCTCGATCTGGATTTCGGCGGCACGGGCACCGCGCAGGCACCGATTACCGTCGCCGCGCAGAACGCGGGCCAGGTCACCATCGGGGGCGAACTCTCGATCCGCATGTCGGGTACTTACGTCATCTTGCAAGGCTTGATTTTCAAAGACGGCACCAGCACCGACGGTGACCTGCTGCAGACGCGCAGTGGCAGCCAGAACCCCTGCCACCATTGCCGTGTGACCGAGATTTCGATCATCGATGTGGACAGCGCTACTTCAGATTCCAACAAGTGGGTGAGTATTTACGGGCAACACACGCGGGTCGACCACAGTTGGTTTTCTGGCAAAACCAACGAGGGCGCACTGCTGGTGGTTTGGCGCAACGTCGACGACGGTCAAGACCCCGCGGATACCGAAATCGACTACGCGCAGATTGACCACAATTACTTCGCCAATCGGCCACCGGCCGATGGCAAGCCCTACCCTACCAGTGGCGACAATGGATATGAGGCCGTGCGCATCGGCACCTCAGATTCTCACTCGGCCGACTCACTGTCCGTGCTTGAGCACAACTACTTCGAACGTATCGACGGCGAATCGGAAGTAATTTCAAACAAATCCGGCGGCAACACTATCTTCAACAATACGATTCGCGACAGTTTTGGCTCGCTGACCTTGCGCCACGGCTCAAGCGCCAACGTCTCGCACAATTTCATTCTGGGCGACGACCATCCATTCGCGGCTGGCATACGCGTGATTGATGATGGGCATCGTATCGTCAACAACTACATACAAGGCGTGCGTTACACCACAACCAGCTTCCATGGCGGCATTGTGCTGCACGCCTCCGATGGCTCCACCAGCAACGGTTACCAGATACTTGAAAACGTCTTTGTCGCTCACAACACCATCGTTGACAGCATCAACAGCCTGAGTGTTTTTGGCGGGCCGGGCACGATCGGGCCCGAAGATGTGACATTCGTCAACAACATCATTGCGCAGGCGATTGGTCCGATCATCGTCAAGGCTGATGAGGGCATGCCATCCAACTCGACCTATGCCGGTAACTACGTCTTTGGCGAAGAATTCTCCGACAATAGTGCGATTACGTCTTTTGAGGGCTTCAACGTCATCGATGCGCAGTTGCAGCAGGACGGGCTTGGCGTTGCTCGAGGGTCGATCAACAGCCCCGCGTTGCTTGCTGATACAGGGTTCAACTTGGGGAATTTCGAGCCGGTTGTGGACGACATGGACGGTCAGCTGCGCGTCGGGGCCACCGACAGTGGCGCCGATCACCAATCCATCGACCCGGTTACCATCGGCCTGCTTAGTCCCTTAGATGTCGGCCCAATGAATTACACACCGCCGGCGACACCGGGTACGGTCGTGCGTTTTGAGATTATGAACCACGATTTCGACACGGGCACGGACAACTGGGTGTTCGATGCACCCGCAGCGCTGACCACCACGGCGGGCGAGGTGTACTCGCGGAACATCTCGGCCGAAGTGGCGGGCGGCGGGCGCATTGCGCAAACGGTCACTATCGAACCGAACACCCACTACACGCTGTCAGCCTTCACCCGAGGGCCTGCCCGGCTCGGCGTGAGCCTGAGCGGTGTGGAGCATAGTCAGACCGAGAATCACTCCAAGTACAAGTTTACCCAGCTTAGCTTCAGCGCCAGCGGCGACACGGCCGTCACAATCTTCGCGCAGACAACCGGCAGCGAAGCGTTCTTCGACAGCTTCCGCCTGATCTCACACGCCACCGCAGGTTCGAACCCATAGCTGGAATGAGCCTGTTCGCCATCCCATTAAGTGGCTTGGATTTTTCTCGAATTCTTCTCTTTGTTCTTCACCAATGCGGACACCGGGACTCATAGTCATCGCCTGGTGCTGTGTGATCTTCTCTACGCCCTCAACAAATTAGATTGCGCGACCAAGCGCCAAAGCGGTGTAGGATTTCGTCGCTGACACTTGCGGATGGGTCAAGCTATAAGCAGGCTATCGTAGTTACCGTGCTGCCGTGGGCAAATTCGGCGTCGAGTCGACGATGACGATCTGGTCGTGAGTTGTGCAACTTATCAACCGGCCGCATTCCCTGACATCTTCCTTTGGGGGCCACCACGTTATTGCGCCCTCAGAACACCAGCTTTTCGATGGCGTGTCAGGGGGCCGGGCGGGCGTAGTGTCCGGAGGAAAATAAAGCGCACCGAAGGGAGCCATTTCCGGAGTGACACTACGCCCGCCCGGCCTCCTCGCGAACGCGCAAAACAAAAAAAGCCCCGACGGATTTCTCCATCGGGGCTTTTCGTTGTAAGAGCCTGGCAGTGTCCTACTTTCGCATGGCGAAACACCACACTATCATCGGCGCTGAGCGTTTTCACTTCCGAGTTCGGGATGGGATCGGGTGGTTCCCACTCGCTATTGCCGCCAGGCAAACCGGTTCCGGGGCGCAAAGTGTCGTTGCGCACCTACAGGAAAGAAAGTCGTCGACATGTATTTGATGTCTGCAAACATAGATGATGATGATTACCCAACACCAAAACGAACAAGTCGCTTGAGTGTTATATGGTCAAGCCGCACGGGCAATTAGTACTGGTTAGCTTCATACATTACTGCACTTCCACACCCAGCCTATCAACCTTGTAGTCTTCAAGGGCCCTTCAGGGGGATCAAGTCCCCAGGGAAATCTAATCTCAGGGTAGGCTTCCCGCTTAGATGCTTTCAGCGGTTATCCCTTCCGTATGTAGCTACCCGGCAATGCCACTGGCGTGACAACCGGAACACCAGAGATACGTCCACTCCGGTCCTCTCGTACTAGGAGCAGCTCCCTTCAAATTTCCAACGCCCACGGCAGATAGGGACCGAACTGTCTCACGACGTTCTAAACCCAGCTCGCGTACCACTTTAAATGGCGAACAGCCATACCCTTGGGACCTGCTTCAGCCCCAGGATGTGATGAGCCGACATCGAGGTGCCAAACTCCTCCGTCGATGTGGACTCTTGGGAGGAATCAGCCTGTTATCCCCGGAGTACCTTTTATCCGTTTAGCGATGGCCCTTCCATACAGAACCACCGGATCACTAAGACCTGCTTTCGCACCTGCTCGACGTGTCTGTCTCGCAGTCAAGCACCCTTATGCCTTTACACGCAACGCGCGATGTCCGACCGCGCTGAGGGTACCTTTGTGCTCCTCCGTTACTCTTTGGGAGGAGACCGCCCCAGTCAAACTACCCACCATACA
>CBDUQI010000121.1:0-17420 GCA_965369325.1 uncultured Gammaproteobacteria bacterium | reverse complement strand
CGCCCTAGCGCACTTCCATTCGCATTAGCTGCGTTGGTTTTGTTCATGCTGGTATATCTGGTACGCGCGCCGAGCGTTTATTTTTGGAACTACACGCTTGGTATGGCTGAGACAGATCCGTCCAGCACGGCAGTGCCGGGTCAACCCGTCGCTCAGATGAAGCTGCCGGCGGTGCCGGCCCAGATGAGCACGCGCTGGTCGCTGCCGGCTACACGACCTATTACGCACGCCATTGCCCAGGACCTTGAAGCCGCGCTGCACGATCTGCGCGCAAGGGAGGGCAAGCCGTCTTTGCTTGTCGATGCGATGCTGCGCGACGTCGCGCGATACCACAGCCATGACATGTATCAGCGCGAGTACCTTGCCCACGTCTCACCCGAAGGCGTCGATCCGGACGGGCGCGTGTCGAAGCTATACCGCACAGCGTTTGGGCTGGTTGGCGAGAACATCGCCTCTAGATCTTGGACTGCGCCAACGGCAGGGCTGGTAGAGGGTTTCATGGAGGGATGGTGGAATAGCACCGGGCACCGACGAAACATGCTGTCTGAGCAACACTCCCACACCGCCACCGCCTGCTACGGTGATGACCCACAGCAACCAAACGGCAAAATGTACTGTACTCAACTGTTTTTTAAACAGTATGGGCAGCTCGCTCAACCGCTGAGTTTGCGAGTGCAGGAAGGGAAACTGCAGGAGCTGGTTTTTGTCAGCGCCGCGCAGCACAAGGCGATACGGATAGAACAGCACCTGTATGGCCTGCAAAGTTCGGTGAACATCACTCACGCGCCGGTGACAGGCGGCGGCCAGTTTTCACTGGCGCCCGTCGGGCCACCCGGCGTTTATCGGTTGTTCGTTGTCCTCACCACAAGCGCTAACCCGGGCATGGTAAAGGCTATTCCCGGGCCGGTATTTGTTGTCGAGTAAGTTGACGCGGTACTCACCTAATACATAGGGATTTGGCATTGCATTTCCAGGACGAAAAAATCACTGCCCAGGTGCTTGAAGCGTTTGCCAATTTGGGCATTGAAGAAGAGCTCGAAATAGGCCAGCTGGAGCAGTTGCTGAGCAACTCCAATGAGCCCGTCGCGCGCAAAGAGCGCACGTTGAGAGTCTTGAAAGTGATTCGCGACAACGCGGCCGACAGCACTATTCGCCGCGAAGCGATTCGGGTCCTTGCTGCGCATCAGGGGCCACTGCCGCGTCTGCGTAAGGAACAGCAGCCGTGGCGAGTGCTCCAGCATGTGAGTGATCCGCGTTGGAAAGAAGTCATTGCGGATGTGTTGGCCGATCGCGATGTGTTGCGTCGCCAGACCTTCGCCCGGCATGTCGAGGACATATTGCTCGGATTTTCTTTAGTCGACGCGGATTCCCGTTCGCGCACAGCCGCGCTGTGGTTGTTTACTGAAGTCGAGGACCTTGTGGGTACCGCCCGGTTAGGAAGCAAGGTGCTACAACTGCGGCGCCTTAGTTACTCGGACCAGTTGGAAACCTCATTGCCGACGTTGCACGATCTGTCGGCATCCAAGCAATGGACTGAACTGACCTCTGGCCTGGATGCCGTTGAACAGACAGTGGCCGGTGCCCGAGCAATTGACGTAGACGTTACGGCGTTTGAGGGACTTCGGGCAGGTCTGATGGCGAGGGGGCGATGGCACAAACAATATCAAAGCCTAATATCCCGGCTAGAGGCGCTTCGCGGTCAAGATGATCGCCAACTACCTTGGGGTCCGCAGATCGAATCGACGCTGCTTGGCGTTGTTAAAAGTGTGCATCAGTACGCCACCGAAACCGAATTGAGCAAGTTGACCGAGTCGTTCGTCGATCTAGACCGATACGTCGCGCAATCACTCCAGCACCGGATATTGCGCGAGCAGTGCTCGTTGGAAAGTGCCAAGGAGGTAGTCGAGACGTGGATGACGCTATTGGCAACCTGGCCGCCCACTGCCACGCAGGAAGTCCTGCGGTCATTTCAAGCGAAGCAGGACGAGGAAGTCAGTCGTTACATCGCAGCGTTCCAAGCACGCTACGACGGTGAGGAGCTCCTTCAAAGCCCTGTGCGCCGAGCAAGTCTTTCGGCTGATACCAAAGTCTTATGGTCCTCAGTGGAGCGTGATATCGACGTATTGAAATCAATCCGTCGAGACCTAGTCAGCTGGGAGAACATAGGGTTGCCGCCAGAGAACGCCTCTGCGCTTGATCGGGTTGTGCAGAGGCTTGAGCGCACGCAAACCCACTGGGCGAAATCGCCATACCATCACCGTCTAACAGAACAACTTGAGGCATTTAAGCATCACTGGGCGACTTTGAACGAGGCGCAGGAAGCGTTTCATCGCGAGCAACTCGATGCTGCCCTTGCGCTCGCAAAAGGTGTTCCTATCAGCTCCGCGCGGCGTCTGGAAGACACGATCATCCAGGCGCAGAAAGAAAAAGCGCTCAATGGCGCTTTGGAAGATGGCACATATGAAGGCATGGCGCGGCGCGACTTCGAACGGGCAAGCGAGCATGTAGTGGATGCTTACCGCAAGACCGAACAAGGCCGTAGGTTCGTTGATCGTCTGCAGGCAGATGAACAAAGAGCTGAATCGGCCCCGTTGCCTGAACTGCAGGAACTCCTTCATCAATCCTCATCCGTGCCGTTCGGAGCCAAACTCAGCGGTCCCGATGAAAACCGTTTTCGAGGACTGCAGGAGTCGATAGGACGCAAGTTCAACAATCGGCTGGAAGCAGATATTGATGCAGTGATCGCTGAGGCTGGCGCGTTCCGGCCGCTCAAAGACGGACGATTGCAGGACCTGAATACAGCAATGCAGGCCTTAGCAAGCGCCCTGGAGAGTGCCGATGCGAAGGAGTGGTTGAGTGTAAAGCAGGGGCAAGCAATAGATATTCTTCGAGTTCATAACCTTTGCGATGCAGGTAAGTGGAACGAGGCGCGGGGCGTAACAAAGACATTGGAGCGACCGTCCATACAGCAGCAACTCCGCGCCCGCATCGCGATAGCTGAGCTTGCCGCTCGCGGTGCAAGTGATCAACAGTGGTTGGACACGTTCCTGGCGCACAGCCGTGTCGTTCTCGACGGCCGAAACACTTCACACCGCAGGCACTATCTGGAATTACTACGGCGCAATGTTGATATGCCGGCATTCGAGCAACATCTAGAGCAAATAGCTCAGGCTTTCGACTCTTCGTCGTTCCTTGCTTCGGTCATGAGGTTTCGTCTTGAACCGCAGCAAGGGTTTTCGTGTGCACAGCCGCCGCTTAGCGGTGATCTGGAAATGCTGGGCAGGGTCATCAAACAGTTAATCGAAGAGGTGATCGAAGGCTCAGTCTTGACGGATTTATGGCAGCAGTTGCCGCAAGATATGAAGGCACTGGCCTGGCCGTATTCTGACACCCCGTTGCACCGCTACCAAGCGATGTTGGATGAACGGGTGAGCGAGTTCACCACCGCCGTGCATCAGTCCGAAGCTGATTTCTCTGCCCTTTTGCGTGATTTCAATGGCCTGGAGGACAAGGTTGGCTCGCCGCTTGACGTTCAAATGAAACGAGAGCTCACTCGCGCCGCGGAGGCGCAGGGTGAAATGGCGGAATTGGCAAGCAATCCGCCCTGGCGCGAATCGGCAAGAGGGTACGTTGAGAGTGCGCAACGACTGCTCGACGGGCTGCCAAAGGACATCCCCGCCGTCGCCCACTGGGTGGAGGTATTGGGATCGCACAAAAAAGGCTACCAAGCTTGGCAAGATATCAAAAACGCATGGGACACATTCACGTCAGATTTTGATTCAAAGCACCTGAGATTCCATCTGGAGCCGACCGATTGGCAAGTCATAGTGCGATTTCTGGAGAACTGGTGCACTACTCTTAGGCAACGGGTCGCACGTATTGATTGGACCCTGGAGAGGGCTGAGCAAAGTCCAGGTTGGTTAGCCTTGTTATCGGATTGGCAAAGCCGAGCAGAAGGGCGCAGTTGGATGCAGGTGCATAGGTCAGCGCCGCGATCACCAGATGAGTTGTTGAATTGCTATGAGGCGGTATTGGTCCAAGTCGCTGACGTTTTTGAGTTGCATACCAGCCTGCTGGAGATGGTCCAACAACGGGGCCCTTCGCCACAAACAGTGAGCCGCAGAGAATCCGGTTTTCAGTCCCTGCGCGATATGCAACCTCTGTGCAATCCTGTCAGCCGAATCAGGGCTGATCTTATGGACGCTCAGGTGTCGGAGGTTGGCCGCATGTATCAAAGCTGGGTAGCTTCACAAGAAACGCACACATGAGTTTATCGATACATTTTACTTCCCTAATCCGGTGCCTAGCGAAAGTCGCAGCGGCGCTAGTGCTACTCACCAGCCAAGCGGCTTCTGGCGCAACGCCTGCGGGTGTGGACATGGTGTTTGTGATCGATCAGTCAGGCAGTATGACGGCGGAAGGTGCCTCCAGCGTCGCGAACGACCGCTACCACAAGCGCATCAGCTTCTTGCGCTCATTTGAGCAACATCTGGTTAATTCGGCTGCAACCGGTATGACGAACCGGGTTGCCGTCGTCGAGTTTGGTGGGCGCGACGCTGTGGACCCGCAGTTTCAGCCTCAGGTCACCTTATCAGCCCACACGATTGCCCCACAGGACGGAAGCGGACAGGCAATTGAGAGCATCCGTAGAGATATCAGGCGCGCATTCGCAGGTGTTCGACCCGTATTTCGGGGCGATACCGATCATCCTCGCGCTCTTGCCTTGGCAGGAGAGGAACTGCGAGGCATGCAGAAGGCAACGCTGGCGATGCTTGCGGGTAGCACCCGTGGCCCGCGCGATTCGCTTGTGGTGCTGGTCACTGACGGCGCCTCCTATGCGAAGTCTATCGATCAAGTGGAACTTGAGACGCAGACGGCGGCGGCAGTCGCCGCGTTCCCGAACGCCACGCAGTTTGTGGTGTTCGGCCTCAACGACCAGTCGAACTACTGGCAACTGAACGGCGAGCGACTTTGGTCACAACTTGCATCCCCTGATGCCGATGGAGCAAGTCGCGCGTATCTGGTGCGAACCGATCAGGAAATGATACCGAAGCTGTTGAGTGTACTCAGCGAGCTGGTCCCACCGAACACGTTATCTACGGATAGCTTGCATTTTTTCCAGGACATCCCACCGTACCTGCGCGCACTAAGGATCGTGGTTGACTTCAATGAACCTGGCCTTTCATTGGACGAGGTTAACATCTTGGATCCCAGCGGACAGCGTCTGTTGCTGGGTGATAGCGATGTTTGGAACACGGGGCTGTCGCTCACGATTAGACACCCGGATCCAGGCGTCTGGACGCTGCGCGATAGCCAGTCAAAGTACTCGGCAATGGTGTACTTCGAGTTCGAGGAGGCAGCACTTCTCACGCCTCCCGGGCAAATGGCACAGCAGGCTTCCTCACTCATTCGATATCGCCTGAGCGGGCGTGGGCGCAATGGGTTGTTCGAACCCCAGGCCGGCGTTGACCCCATCCATTTTGAACTACAAGTTCTGGCCGAAGACGACCAAAACGGTTTCCACGCAGTGTTGCCGATGTCCCTAAGTGAAGATCTTGGGGTGGTTGAAACTGATCAGCCGTTTCGCCCCCCCTCTACCGGTGATTATCGCTTAATCTTCTCCGGTCGCACGGCCACCTCTGAGCAAGTGTATGGCAGCGCAAGGGCTGATGGTGATGCCCTTATCGTTAACGATGCGATGCCAATCCAGTTACGTATCGTGGAGCCGGCGCCTGGGAGTCCGATCTTTCTGAGGCTCGGGCGGGCGCCGATTCCGCTGATCGTGGCGGTTGAGCGCTCCGACGGCACCTTACTTGACGCACCGCAGGTACTGTCGGGCGATCTGCTCACAGCCACGCTAAGGGTGCATGGCGAGCAGGGCATCGCTAACGTGACGCAACCGCTGATGCCCGATGCTCAAGGCATGCTTGGCGTACAGCAGCCGTTTGAGGTCGATCTATCGTGGTGGCGTTACCTATTCAGGTCAGGCGAAGTCAGCTTCGAGATCAGCCCGATGCCAAGCCCAAAAACCAACGATATCTATTACGCCGGCATCGTCGATGGAACCGATACCATCACCCAGTCCGCGATGTTCCGCGAGCAGTTGTTAACTGGCATTGCGTTGGCTTGTATGTTGCTCGCCGCTGGGGTCATACCCTTGTTGGCGCTTTGGATTTTTGGGCGACGCTTCCTGCTCGCCTGGGTGGACCGCACGCAAGGCCAGTCGCCGTATCTCGTATACCGCCTGGAAGATGGCGGCGCGCACAAGAAGTGGCTACTGGATGCACCGGTGATCCGCCCTCAAGAGACCATCCTTCCAATTAGTGCTGACGCACGTGCTGATTTGGCCGGCTTGACTATCCGCAGGCGGCTGCACACAGATGGTTTAGTCAGTGTCAAAGTGAGCTACACACCAAACGAGCTCGCGAGTGGCGCCGCCGCAACCACAGCAAGTAAAAAGCCGAGGCGCGTGGAGTACGTGCTATCGACTCGATCAGACGATGGCACCCAAGGACGTGCTCGAAAAACAGTACGCGGGTTCCCCAATCACCAGGGCGCGCAGTTTGTTCTGTTTCGAGGGCAGACCAGGTGACGTTGACGCCGAATTTTTAAGGAGTTTCAGGATGTCGGGATTATTTATCGGAATAGGTGGAACGGGCGACTGGATCCTAACGTTGCTAAAGGACAAAGTCACCGCCTCGCTGGGAAGCGTTCCGGACTCTATTCAGTTTCGACTGATCGATACGCTCGCGGAGGACTACCGAGTGAACAACTCGGCGAAGCTCGACGGCGTCGGCGGAATTACGAAGTCGGAGTACCTGCAACTGGCAGACAAGCCAAGTGGGCGTTTTTTAAAAGCCGCGACGCAGGTGGCAACCGACAAGCAGGCCGCGCCGTTCGAGTCTCGTTGGTTCGATGCGGGTCTGTTCTTAGAGCACGTGGCGGGCGCTGATCTAAATCTGGTACGCGGCGCCGGCCAGCATCGCCAGATAGGCCGAATGGGAGTTGTGCTCAACCGTTTGCAGATCATCACGATGATCAGACGGGCACTTGAGCAATGCAGTCGTGAGGATGGTGAAACACCCATTTGGATTGTCGGATCGATTGCTGGCGGTACGGGTGCAGGCATATTCATGGATATCGCTGCGCTGGCGCGACTGGCCGCCGAGCAGCAGGGGGCCGCATGTCGGCTCATTGGCGTTGCAGCGTTGCCGGGCGTGTACAAAGACGTGTCGATTGATCATGCGCGGGCGTATGCGGTGATGCGTGAGCTCAGCCGGTTGCAAGCACCCGTTCACCCTCGAGATTACGCGCGCGCTGCATCGGCGAATGATACTGACTACCGGTTTCGGTTCGAATACGACCAGAATCTTAGCGTTTCTTTACCTGACAAGTTGTTCTCCAATTTGGTCTTCTACAACGAGATTTGCGAGAACGAAGAGGCGCGCATCACCACATTTTCAAAAATCGCGGACGGCCTCAACCTCCTGCTGGAAGATGCGGTAGGTGACAAAGTGTTCAACAGTTGGATTAATGCTGAAGAGGGATACGCAGCGTCGTTCAACAGCTATCGTGTTTTTCTACCTGTGCGCCTGTACGAGAATCAGTTTGTTCACGAGTCTATCAGGACAGTGATCGATGGCCTGTTACCGACCCGCTCGGGAACTGCTGTGCTCGATTGGGGTAGTGACGATGACCGTAAGACTGATGCCCTGAGAATCATGAAGGATGAGGGATTTCCTCTTCTGCGTTCACTACTCAATCTGTCTTCAAACGAGGACATCGAAAAGTTCTCCAGAAAGATGACCAGCGAGTTTATCGTCAGAAATCTCCTGGGCTTTGCGAATCCTCAGGGCGTCTACCGAGAGGCGATTGGCGAAGATAAGCTAATCGCGGCTGAGGGTTTGCACAAGACGCTTTGCGAGTCGATTGACAATTACCGAGACACCAAAGAGACATTTGAAAACTCGAAGACGAGATTTGTGCTGGCAGCGGACAACGCACGAACGCTGTACGAGGGCGACGGCCGCGACAGCCACAGCGCATATTTGCAAGAGATTACATCGCTGGTCGAGGGAAGTATCGATCAGTATATCGATGAGAGCTTCCGCGATGAGATAGGGAAGGCTGAATTGGCGCTCGGGCGAACCATCAAGATCCTTCGCAACTGCAAGGAACTGATCCAGGCGGCCAGAGATAATTTGATCAGGGTCACGCGTCAGGACCGGGTAGAACTTGAGCGCTTGAAAGGCCTCGAGACCGAGGCCAGAGAGAGCCTTGATGATGCTAGCAAACCGCTGCTGGGCAAAGGAAGCCTGCCTCGTTTGCAGGATGAGTATGCAGACAGCATTAATCAAGTGGCTTACTGGTCGCAGCGCCTGTCGCTGACGGAGTTTCTCGATTCGCTGATCGACCGTGCCAACTCCGCGTTGGATCGATGGCTTACCGCAACAAGCGCCTGGGAGAAGGTTCTGCTGGGTTCAGCCGGGCAGGCACAAGAGGCGCTTACTTCCATTGAGCAGCGGCTGATTCGTCAAACACAGATAAAGTCCGCAGCGATGGGTGTGAAAAACACCAAGGAGATGGACGGGTATCGTCAACACCTGCGAACCCTATGCACGGTTGATACGAGTACCGATCAGCAGTTTTCAAGCGACATACTCAGCGCGCTACGTTGGCAGTTTGACCCTGAAAGCAAGGCGATAGTCTTATCGGGTTGGCCGGAGGTCGATAACGTCGCTGTGGGTGAGTTTTCAAATACCTGTAGCAACTCGCTGAAGGACAACATTTATGCTCGCATGGCACAGCATGAAGGGATGGCGAAGTACCTTGAATGGCTAAGTGAAGAAAAAGGCGTTTCCGCTTTGCAGGAATTGGTGGAACGCTTAAAGCGTGTCACGTCTGGGTTCGTAGACAATGAGGCGACCTCCCCAACGCGTCGCTTCATCTTGTTACACGGCGACCAGTGGCCGCCTGGCCGAGGCGATAGTCCATTCGACGAGATCTTCAAGCAGTTGAAAGAGGGCGGTCAGAATTTCTCGGAAATCTCGCACAATCTGACAACTGGCGATGGCCAGAACATGTTCGAGGACAAGAACGTTATTGCAATTCTGGCCACGGATGTGGAAATCAAGTACGACAACATTCCTGTGGTTGCACAGATGAAACACAGCTACGAAGAGCGCCGCGCTGATGAGTTTGTTGATTGGCGCGCCGAGACCTACCACATTTTTGCCGCCGAGAAAGAAGCTTGGCAACTAGAGCGTGAGTTGGGCAAGGCAACTGGGGTTCGTACTGTTCCGATGTTAAACGGCAGCTACTACCGGGTACTTGACGATCCTGCTCGTGTCCGTCTGTTTTGTCAGGCATACGTCGCTAATGTGGTACGGCGGCTCGAGGGTAATCTCGATGGGCCGGTATGGGTTTGCGGCGAGGTTGGTGACGATGAAAACGCAATCTGGCTGACGGATCCAACCGAGGATTTGTTTAGGGCGATGGTCACGTTCGTGATGGACAAAAGAGATCGCCGAAAACAGAAAGTTGGGAATCTGCAGACACAGAAAATACGCGGGTGGATTGAGGCGGCTATTAAAAGTACGAAGGCAACGCCACAGGATATGTTTACGCACTACATTAGTACACTGGAGCTGCCGGATGCGCAGACAGCGGAAAACCACCCGCGAGAAGCTTTCGTGACGTTAGCGCTAAATTACTACCTCAGCAAGTAAACGACGTAGTTTTGTGACCACACGAAGGAACCTGTTGTGCTGAAGCGAACGTTCATCGGGTGTGTGATGCTCTTCGGAGCATCCGCAGCGTTTGTCGCCATACTGTTTTGGTATGTGTGGTTCATGCAGCCGCGGCCGGCAGCAGGTGCGGATGTGACAGTCCAACTTGATCGACTTGTTTCATGGCCATGGGAGGATTCGGCCGCACTCATAGTCACAGCGGAGCCGAAAGGCCAAATCTCATCGGAGCCGCCAGCGGAAATCGACTTGGTATTGCTGGTGGATGTCTCCGGATCTATGTTGGGCGATCCCATTGAGCGGGTCAAAGCCGGAGCGATTCAGTTATTGCGGAATATCGGAGCGCACGAGAACAGCGGAAAAGTGACGGGCGCCTTAGTCACGTTCTCTGAGATAGCTAACCCCATTGTTCCACTCACTTCGTCCATGGATGCGTTACAGGAAGGCGTCTGGTCCCTGCCCGGCCCAAACAGCGGCGGTACGCGGTTTATTCCTGGTCTTAACGAGGCACTCGAAGTCCTGCGTAACTCATCCAACGGAACCGTGGTGATGTTGACTGATGGGCTTACGAGCGAGGCGCTGAGTCGGTACTACCGTACAACATGGCGCCCCGTTGGGCATGAGTTGTTTCTCGTCGGCGTCGGGCAAGGTGCAGACTATGATGCGCTGAGCCAGCTCACTGACAATCCCGCCAAGTATGTCATTACCCGAGCAGATCAAGCGCAACTGGGGAACGCCTTCAAATCCGTCGCGAAAGCGCTCGGCGGGATTGTCAGTGAAGACGCCTGGTTGAGTTTGCCGTTATCACACGCGTTGATTGAGGTTGCAGAGCCCGAACCAGGTGATGTTGATGCGCTATCAAGCGGGCTGACGGCGGATACGTTTGATGTGGCGCCGCTATTCGAACGCCGATACGAATGGCAACTTCGCGTACAACCGCGTTTTGGTGGTGTTGTCCGTGTACTGCACGACTCGGTCAGCATCAACTACGTAGATGCGGCAGGCAACGATTTCAATCTGCTCGCAGACCAACGCTCGCCGATATTGTTGGCGATCACGCCATGGATGCTGCTACTGCTAATCCTGCCTGGTTTGCTCTATTTGCTGTCGCAGATACTCACCTGGCTTGGGAGGAAGACAGTTGTTCCGGAAGTGTTCGAGCAACGCACGTCGGCGCGCCGCGAAACTCTGCCGTTGCTGTTACGCCACCCAACCAAGCGCCAGTTTCGCACGCGCTGGAGCCCAACGTTGGTGGTAGGGTTGGGCGGTGCAAGCCGGCACGTTCTTAACCACGTAAAGCAGGCTTACTCGGATAGCTTTGACGAGAACACCAGTCGCCCGGTGTTGCTGCATCTGGATGTTGAGGCGGCTGTTGACGGCGACGAGAACGCAACACCAGGATGCCTTGCTGATCTGGCACCCGCGGAGCGCTTTGTGCTGCCAGCGAGGAGTACAAATTTGGTTCGAATCTTGGGCGATGCGCTACCGGACGATGATCCACGTGAATGGTTACGTTCGAGCCTGGCCGCTTCTGGGGGCAGTCGAGAACAAAACTCGCTAACCGGTGGGAGCCGTGGCGACGCGCGGCGCGCCAGGCTAGCGTTGTTAAACGAGTTGGCTCAGGGGCAGGATAGCGCGCTTCTCGCAAAGTTGGAGCAAGCGCTTGAGCAATGGCGGAACCTGCCCGGTGATGCGAGGGAACGGCAGATCTTGTTGGTGGTAAACGTCCTGGGGGGTGTCGGGCGCGGCTGGCTCACTGACCTAGTGGTGTTGCTGCGACGACTCGTCACACACGACGAACAGGCTGGCTACGCGGTTGAACTGAGCGTGATCCTGTTCGGGCCACCGTCCCCCGACGGCGATCCACGCTATGTCAATATCGACGCGCAAGCCGCCAACACACTACTTACCGAGATAGACCGGCTGGCAAGCGCTGGAAGGGTCGGTTTCTCGCATCACTTTGGAGACAGCCACGCGAGTCCTGATTGGATGCGTGGGGAGGTTGTTAGCCGCCCGCAAGATCGAATGTTGGTAATGTCCGCCGCGGACGGTCAATGGGACTCGCACTTGTTCCCGACGGTAGCGGGCGCGGTGATGCTGTGGGCGGACGCGGATCGCCGACGCCAATTCTCTGATCAACTTGAGGGGCTACGGCAACTCGAAGTCACTCGTCGTGCCGAACTTGGGCGCGAGTTGTACACGCAATTGGAGTTACGAACCCTAAGCCTCCCGCGTTCGTTCCTCGCAAGCCTGCTCAGGCTGCGACTTACCCAAACAATATTATCCGATACCGTTTTGTTCCCTGGCTTGGCAGTAACCGAGTCCATCTCGTTGTCGGCACAACCGCAAGAAGGCGCTCTGGATTTGACGCACGGGGCGGGGGGTAGCTCAGCCTATGCGTTGATGGCATCTGTGCTGAGCACTGGCACGCCCATTCCTGCGACGAGCGATGTTGTCAATGCTGAGCAGCGTCAGAATCTTGAGGATGCCAGCAATCAGCTGATTGACACATTTGTCTCCACCTGGAACGAGCAACTCGCGCGCGGCGAGTGGAACCTGCTGGGTTTGGCTGAGTATGCGCATGAGGCGGCCCGAAATTTGCGCAACGGCACGGCTAACACGCCGTTAGCGAGCATCGTTGCCGCACACATCGCGGTGTTGGAAAGCATTGCAAAGTCGGCCACAACGTGGATTGCGCTGTGCTTAGGAGGCGACCCTGTTGCATCTGCGGATGATGCCGAGCACTCGCTGACGGAACGCCCTACGGGTTGGCTGGTGGAAACGGGGCAAGAGTTCTCTCAAGTACTGGAAGCATTTCAGCAAGCGAGCGCTGGGCAATCTCGTGTCGTGATGGGGCAAGTGTCACCTGAGCGGTACGAAGAGCAGTCGGGTGCTTTGTTGCATCGCTGGTTGAGGAAATGGCTTGAGGTTGGCGAATCACAAGATCCCCTGCAGGCGCTGCGAAGTCGAGTACGTTGGACGATAGAGTTAACGGGCATCGAACATGAGCCCGCGGCAATCCGGGTGGCGTTTTATGGCACTGAGCGTTTTTCATTTGACGCTAACTCAGATGGAATTGAAATGTTTCGCGCTGCATTGAAGTCGCAAGTTAATCGGGCATTGGATTTGGTCGCTGCGGGGGATATCTTTTCTGCGATTTTCCCCGAGGATGAAACGACTCTGGAGCACAAAGCGGCCGAAGTCGCACAGGCAGCGAAGGGTACACTGCGAGGCGATTTAACAGCACTGTTGGTGGACTTGCCGCACGCGGACGCGGCGGTAGACGAGCGGGCGTGGAGGATGCGTGAAGCGTTGCGCCGCGCGCTGGCGGATGAGCAAGGTGCGGCCGATATCATCCAAATAGGCGCTTCGGCGGACCAAACTCGGATATCCGCAATGAACCTGGCCGTACTTCGTACCACACCCCCACTGGCCGCGCCTGAGCACGCACCTCAGCGCTACGATGTTCTGCGTTACCGATACCAGTTAAGACTTGCGCAAGCATTGGGGCATACGGATTGTCAGCTGCCCAATAGCGCCGGTATTGCACTAGCAAATGGGCCGCGTCTGCTCGAGTTCGCTTACCTTTGGCAGTCCGGGAGCATCGGGTTTAGCGAGCAAGACGAACGGTGGCATGTGACCTGTGCCTCTGACCGAGTGTGGTTAACGTTCGCTCCGTTCGAAGTGCTTGCTGACGCAGCGGCCAGATACGTTCGCTCAAGCATCTCGTGCGAACTTAGCCGCGCAAGTACGACGATCTGCGCTAGTCATAGCCGACCGCAAGACAGCTCCTTCGCTCATTTGCTGGAGTATCTCATCGAGCTGGCGTCGACAAACAGTCCCGGAACGAAAGCGACCTAGTGGGTAAGGAAGTCTCAGAATGGACGGGTTAACTTGGGTATTGCTAATAGGGCTTGTCTTGTGGGCGGCTGTGGGCTGGCTAATGCTCAATATGGGTGCCCGCGGCCCCAAACCTGGTCAATCCTCGTTGGTACGCACGGCCGATAGGCGTGTGATGCTTGTCGGTGAGCGAGTCAACGTTAGCCTGCACTGCTCAGCCATTGATGCGCCAGTGACTGAATCCGATCAGGAGGCATGGAACATCGCTTTGCTGATCGATCATTCGGGAAGTATGGGGAACGGCCTCGGAAGCGCGTTGGCGCAAGCGCAACACGCCGCGACCAATTTGGTACGCACAACGCCGGACAACTTTAAGTTCGCCGTGATCGGGTTTCATTCTGCGGCCCGTCTTGTAACACCGCTGACGACAAATCGTCGGACCACTGCTCGGGCGATCAAGAGTTTGTCCGCGAGAGGCGGAACTGATATCGCCAGCGCATTGAAGTTGACTCTAGATGTGTTGCCCCGAGAAAACCAATTGCCCCAGGCAGTGTTGCTTTTATCCGACGGCGGGAGCGCGGTCGCGCCGGCGGTAGCCGCAGCGACGACATTAAAGCAGCGTGGGGTCAAGCTCATCACGATCGCTGTTGAAGGTGCGGATAAGGACACGCTACGTCAGATCGCCACTGACGAGAACCATTGCTACGAAGCGGCGAGTGCTCGCGAACTCGGTGAACTTTATACCCAAATTGGCCAGGATATGGCCGGCGCGACGTTGTCTGGCGTTACCGCAACGGAGAGGTTCGACAGCAAACGCTTTGGCGTGCGTGAGTGGGGAGACATTCGACCAGTCACCACGTCCTTGGGAGACGGGCAGGCGCAATGGCTTCTTAGTGTCCTTGAACAACGAACCGTGCGGCTTTCCTATTGGCTCGAGGCACACTGCGCCGGTTGGCATCGTTTGGGTACTACAGCGGCCACGCTCGAGGGGCTAACGGAAGATGGGCAATCTATCCGAATGACCTCGAACGTTGGGCCGCGGGTCTTAGTCCTGCCGCGGATGGCAGGTTGGCAACTTTTTCAATTCGTATTCAACCCGCTATTTTTCACCATGTTTGGGCGCTATTTTTGCCGCGCTGAAGCTTACGTTCCTTTCCAAGAGAGCGAGCCACCGACCCCGAGTAAACTCCAGCTACCACCGCCGTTGGTCAGCGGCGGTGATCGTAGCCAGTCCATCACGCCCATACCGAGCCTGGTGATTGGGCTTGGATTCTCCGGCATTCATGCCATTACTCAATGCAAGCGCTTGGTGTGGGAGCAAAACGATGACGAACTCGCGAGCAAGTACCGGTTCCTTGGTCTGGATATGGCAAGTCAAGATTACTTTCCCAGCCCAACACTTGGCGGTACCCGGCTGACCTCGAGTGAACGGGTGGATTTGCGCGGCTACTTGCAACCGATTATCGAGGCCGAAGCCGGGCTTACGACGGATCGCAGATTTGACTGGCTGCCGGCACGAACACTGCTGGCCGGTGGCAGCCGGCCGGATCTGCATCGAGGTACCGGAAACATCCGCGCCCTTGGCCGGTTGAGTTTGATCCAGGCCTACGATCAGGTCAAAACCGCCATTCGTACCCAACTCAATGCCATCCTCGAAGGTAGTAGTGGGTCATCCAAAGTGGTGAGCGTCCTGGTGACTGGGTCGACCGGCGGCGGCTTTGCCAGCGGGGTACTGCTTGATGTTTGCTGGTTGGTTCGGTGCGTGCTAGATGAGCTGCAATTGGACGGCTCTGGCGTGAGCGTCTTGTTGATCACGCCGCACTGCATTACACCCATTAATCAGGAACCGAATGAGGCGCCGCTACGCAACCGCAATCACCATGCACTGGTGGCGGAGATTGGACGCGTCGCCGCATCCCAGGCGATGCCCCTTGCGCCGACGACAAACGCGACCAGGAAAACGGCTTGGTTTGATCGATTGTTCTTCATCGGCGATGTTGATAATGCACGTCCTGTGAAGCCAGGACTTTTTGAAGCCGGCGAGATGCTGTGGTGCTGGCTGAGCTGTGCCCAATGGCGCCAGACCTTTACCGATTTGGACGCTAAGGTAAGCTCGCTCGCTCAAACAAGCGGAGCGGCGATATGCCATCGTTTGAGCGCAAGATCCAGTCTTCTTTTTACCCGTTCGCTAAGCGCACTACTTGCCTGCGAAACGCTTTATAGCGTAATGAAGTCTGGGTTGGACAGCTCCAAGGCTGAAGGTAGTGAAAATTCAGCGCTCATCGCAGGCGTAACCACCGCGTTGTTGGGGGATACCGCGCAGAACAACCAACGCCCCTGGGCCCTTCGTTATCTGAATGACGCGCAGGAAATTTCCACGCTGGCGGATTTGATCCAAGTCGGCGGCGGACCAATGACAGCCTCAGGGATGGAGGTCGAGCGATTTGTCGTTGAACAGAGGAAGTTGCTACGTTCGAGCCTCGCCATATCCATTTGCGACGTACTGAACGGTGAAACGGATTCGAAGTACCGTGGAATGATTGGCCCCGTACTCGCGGGCATCGCGACCATCGGCGAGCAGTTACGCGTTGCACAACACACGGCACAAACACTAGGTGAGCAAGGCCGCGAGAAAAACCACACACTTCTCCTTGGCGAGTCACCCATCATTGAGCAGCTTATGGCGCATGGGCGCAGTGTTGCCAAAGGCTGGCACGATGAGTTGCAGCGCTGGGCAGATGTGCTTGGCGAAGGGCAGGTAGTCGAAACTTCGGCCACCCCTTTAGACGTCGAGATTGAGGGTGTGCTGGGTCGGGTTAGACGGCTCGCATCAGAGCTAGATACCGAACTGGAGGCGTGTCGCACCAACGAGACTCCTCGGTTCCCCCTGGATGCCAATCAAGTATCCGCGTTGAAGGATGAGTATCACGACAAACACAGCGGTGAGCTGCGGGCGAGGCTGCATTGGCACGCCAAGCGAACGGGGAGCTTGCCAGAACTGAATTTGACGATTTCGGCTAAAGAAGCGCAAGAATTCTCTCTGCGATCTTCTGAACCGCCAGCGTTGGCCAAGCAGATCACGGCGGCACTGTACGACTTAGCCCTCGCGATAGAAGGTGACTCAGAGAATTCGCTGCTATCGAATGTGGGCTTTGATGAACCGGTACCTACACAGCCGCGCGCCGAGCTTTCCGGGCGAGAGGAGCGGGCACTATACCTGAGTCAGGGTGTGCCATCGTTCGATCCGTCAAGGTTTGATGTGACGCATCTCGATCCGATATCAAGCCACGAGCAACGTATCGTCGCTGCGGAACTGAACCGCTCGCTGGACCAAGTCGCTGTGTTTCCGGCCAACGGGGAATTGCCTTTCGTATTCGATGAAGAGCACTTTGCTTATCAGGCGTATCACTTTTTCTGCCAAGCGACGGGCACGGTGTCGCAGAACTTGTCGCCGACGATTGTGGCAGCGTTCGCTTATCGACCGGCGATACTAGATTTTGTCTGGCGAGGGCTGTACGGCGGCGCAATTACCGAACAGCAAAGAGACGGCCAGCGAGTTTGGGTGGCGAAAATTGATTCTGCTACCGATGTACTGCAAGCATTCGATAGCGATCTGCAGCAGGGTTTCGTCACTGCGGTGCAGCGCTGGGCTCAGTGGCGTGGTAACACCTTTAGCAGCAACGATTTGGCGGCGCTCAAACACGAAATGGATGCCGTGTCGATCAATGAGATCCACGCCACCGTGTTGGGGGCGACAGTTCTGTCACCGATGGACCCGACGCTTCGTGCCGAAGCCGCGCAAGTATTCTCGGGTTTGTTGAAGTCCACGGCCTC
>CBDUQI010000120.1:0-17555 GCA_965369325.1 uncultured Gammaproteobacteria bacterium | reverse complement strand
GTCTATAACGCTATTGTAGCAGCCCCCGCGGGCTAAGCGTTCCACAGCGCCAGCACCGGCGGCTTGAGACCATGCTCCAGCACCGCACGCAGCTCATCCGCCAGTTGCCCACATGCGGCCACCACTTGGTTCCAACTGGCCAGACGCTCAGCGTTGCTCATGTTGATGAAGTCGTGCCGATCCGGTACCCGTCCTTGGGGCAACGCGGCGATAAACTCTGGTGAGGGATACATCAGCAGCGCGCGATCCCACATGCGCTTGCCGGCACGTCGGCGCGGCCACATCTTATCGAACCACCCAGGCGCCAGGTGGCCGAAGAAGTGCGGGTACAGCACCAATCCCTCGCGCGCCAGCGTACTGTCGAAATGGTAGTCGATCACGCCGCCGTCCCGGTACACACCGGGCGGACCGCCCGGAATATCACGCACGCCTTCCAGCACCAGCGGAATTGAGCCGCTGGCCAGCACGGCTGGAATGACATTGTTTTCGGCCAGCGGCACCCGACGGGTGGCCAGCACATCGTCCGCGAACATACCGTCCAGCCCGGCTTGGCGCGCATCCGCAAACACCACCCGTTCAAAGAAGCCGCCTAGCGCCCGGCGGCTGAGCACGTTGGCCGCCGCCGACACGCCCAACGCCGGCAGCAACACGCCGCGTCGCTCACTAGCCACCGGCCCACGCGCACGGGCCGTGACAATGTTCAGACGCATCTGCGGATGGGTCACAATCTCCTGCGCGCCGCGCACACCTAAGAGTAGGTCCAGAATCTCGCGGCTGGTTTGCGAGACCTGCGAGGCGGTGGGCGCGCCCGAATAGGACTGGTTAATGTACCCGTGCTCCAAACGATTCAATGTCGCCAACCCATCCGTGCGGGCGTAACACGCAAACCGCCAGGCGCCGATGGAAGACCCAATCAACGACAATGGCGTGGCGCGCGGGCGCAACGCTTCCAGCAACACTTTGTCCAGTTGAGATAGCACCAACCATTTGGCGCCGCCGGAGGCGCCTACCAAGGTAGAAACCTGGTCCAGGCCGAAGCCGTGTTCGTCGATATGCGCGTAGGCGGTTGGGCCTGCGCGAAAGCACAATGCGGGCGCACTCATGACCCGTGGGTGTGCAGATGCTCGTCGTGTGTTTGCCCGTGGCTGGCGCAGCGCTCGCAATTCACCCAGCCGGAATCGCCCGTCGCGTAGTGCTCTTTTTTCCAAATCGGCACACGCACTTTCACCTCGTCGATGATGTAGCGACAAGCTTGGAAAGCCTCGTCGCGATGATGTGCGCTCACCCCCACCCACACGGCCATATCGCCAATCTGCAGCTCGCCCACGCGGTGGATACAGGCGCAATTCACCACCCCATCAAAGCGCGCCAGCGCCTCCTGAACAATGCGTTCGCCTTCACGCACGGCCAGGCGCTCGTACGCCTCGTACTCCAGTCGGTGCACTTCGCGACCTTCGTTGTGGTTGCGCACCCAACCTTCAAAGGCCACATAGCCGCCACTGCTGGGGTCCGCCAGGCTCGCCCGCGCAGCCACCGCATCGATGGGCTCAGCAGCAAATCCAAAGGCGTTGCTCATCCGCCAGCCACCGGCGGAATGAATACAACCGTATCGTTGTTGTTCAATGGCGCATCCCAATGGCTGAACTCATCGTTGATTGCCACCTTCAGGGTACTGGGCGTCGCCACAAAACCGTGCCTGGCCTGCAATTGCGTATACAACTGCGCCACCGTGGCAGCGTCGGTTTGCAGTGCCTCATCACGCACACCCGCCTGCTCGCGCAAGATGGCAAAGTATTCAATATTAATTTGATTCATCCGGGGATCTCTTCGTGCGCACTCAAACTGGCGCTGATAAGTTCACGTTCTTCGGGTGTGTTGGCATTGTCCAGGCTTTGCGGCGACAACTGCGACAGCAGCTTGGTCTCCCCCTGGATCAGGGTCTTTCGCGGACAAACGCGGCCCGCCTCAACCGCCTGCCTCAGTCGCTGTGCGCCTGCTGGCTCCCACACGGCGCACAGCGGTTCGGGCAAGCCGTCGTGGCTGCTGATGAAAGCCGTCGCGATACGTTGCGGGTCGCGCTGCGAGAGCAGGTAGCTGAGCGTGTCGGCGCTTAGCAGCGGCAGATCACAAGCCACCACCAGCCAGGCATGAGCCGGCGCGAACGCGTGGGCTGCCAAAATCCCACCGGCCGGGCCCAGACCATCCTGCACATCGATAATCTGCGCGAACTGTGCACGTTCGCACTCATGCTGCTGATCGGCGCGCACCGATACATAGGCCTCGCGACACACCGCCGCCCCCACTAGGTGCATCGCCCAGTGCAGCTGACTGCGCCCGTGGTAGCTGAGCAGCGCCTTGTCCTCACCCATACGCCGGCTATTGCCGCCCGCCAGCACCAGCCCGTGAAGCCGCTGTGCGAACTGGGTACTCATTGGGACTTATCGTGGTTAAAGTCGCTTTTGCCACCGCGCTTCTCCAGCAGTCTGACCTGCCGGATCTCAATCTCATGCGACAGCGCCTTGCACATATCGTAGATCGTTAGTGCTGCCACGTTGGCGCCGGTCAGCGCCTCCATCTCGACACCAGTTTTGTGCTGCACCGAGGTCTCACACACAATCCTGACCTCATCGTTGTCGCCCAATTCCACCTCAATGCGGCAATTGTCCAATCCCAACGGATGACAAAACGGAATCAGCTCGTGAGTCTTTTTGGCTGCCATCACGCCCGCGATCACAGCGGTGTCAAACACCGGGCCCTTCTTGGTGCGCCCATCACCCTCGCGCAGCGCACTGGCCACGTGCGCCGGCAACGCCACAATGGCCTGCGCGCGCGCCGTGCGGGCGCTCACCGCTTTGGCACTCACATCCACCATAGTGGGCGAGCCTTTACTGTCAACGTGCGAAAACATCAGTGGGCGCATTCTCCGTGAGGGGGGAGGTGGACTGCAAGGCCCGCAGGCGCGTGCGTGCACGCTACGATCAGGACATGAATTTACCACGACAGCGCATGGCGCCGAAACGTTGACAGCACCTTCGCCCGTGAATGCGCAGGTTTCGCCGACCCAGCCAGGCACCCCGACGTGGCGTGGCCCCGGCACCGCGCTATACTCAGCGCGAACTCGCACCACCACAGGCAGGATAGAATGAGCGCATCAGACAGCCCTCCCGCCCCACTTGAGGATGCCGTGCGCGCTTGGCTGGTTGAGGCACTGCACCGTCACTTGCCGCAGGACGCGGTGCTGGCCGACCCGCAGCAGATGCGGCCGTTTGAATGTGACGGCCTAAGCGCCTATCGGCAGCTGCCAGCCGTAGTGGTATTACCGCAGACGCGCGAGCAGGTGGGAGAGGTGCTGCGTATCTGTCGCCAGGCCCAGGTACCCGTGGTCACCCGCGGCGCCGGCACCGGGCTGTCCGGCGGCGCGCTACCGCTTGCGAACGGGGTGCTGCTGGTCATGAGCCGGATGCAGCAAATCCTTAACATCGACCGCCACAACCTTACCGCTACCGTGCAGCCCGGGGTGACCAACCTGGCCATCTCACAGGCCGCCAGGCAGTACGGCCTGTACTACGCTCCCGATCCCTCATCGCAGATTGCCTGCTCCATCGGCGGCAATGTGGCGGAGAATGCCGGTGGTGTGCACTGCCTGAAATATGGCCTAACAGTGAACAACTTGGTACGTCTGCAGGCATTGAGTATAGACGGGCATACGTTGGAGCTGGGCACGCAGGCACTTGACGGCCCCGGGCTAGACCTACAGGCGCTGTGCACCGGCTCGGAGGGCATGCTGGCCGTCATCACCGAAATTACCGTGCGCTTGCTGCCATGCCCGCCTAAACGCGCGGTGCTGCTGGCCGCCTTCGACTCCCTGCAAGTGGCTGGTGATGCTGTGGCTGCGCTGATCTCGGCGGGCGTTATCCCCGCTGGCCTCGAGATGATGGACCATGCCGCCATCAATGCGGCTGAGGATTTTGTCCACGCCGGATACCCTCGTGATGCACAGGCCATTCTGATCTGCGAGCTGGACGGCACTGCTGGGGAAGTGCAGTACGACAGCGCACGGGTGCGCGCACTGCTAAGCGCCGCCGGAGCCACCGATGTGCGCACGGCCAGAGATGAGCGCCAGGCACAGCAGTTCTGGTCCGGGCGCAAAAACGCATTCCCCGCCGTAGGCCGGATTGCCAACGACTACTACTGCATGGATGGGACCATCCCGCGGCACGCACTGGGGCAGGTGCTGACCCGCATCGGCGAGCTGTCGGTGCGATATGGGCTGGCCGTCGCCAATGTCTTTCACGCCGGCGATGGCAATCTGCACCCGTTGATATTGTTCGACGCCGATGCGCCGGGTGAACTGGCGCAGGCCGAAGCGTTTGGGGGCGAAATTCTTCAGCTGTGCGTGAGTGCGGGCGGCAGCATCACCGGCGAGCACGGCGTCGGGCATGAGAAGATCAACCAGATGTGTGCTCAGTTCTCCGATGAAGAACTAACGCAGTTCCATCAGATAAAGGCGGCCTTCGATCCGCACGGCCTGCTGAATCCAGGCAAGGCCGTGCCCACGCTGGCACGCTGCGCGGAGTTCGGCGCCATGCACGTTCGAAAAGGTCGCCTGGCGTTCCCGGACCTGGAGCGATTTTGACCACATCGTCTTCCGAGCAAACGCTGATTGCACACGTGCGCCATGCCACTCGGCATGGCGAACCGCTGCGGCTGCAGGGCCACGACAGCAAGCGGTTTTATGGCCGAGAGGTGCAGGGGCAAACGCTATCCCTGGCCGAACATCAGGGCGTGGTTGACTACACACCCTCGGAACTGGTCATTACGGTCAAAGCCGGCACCCCGCTACGCGATCTGCACCAGGCGCTTGCCGAAGCCGGGCAGTATCTGCCGTTCGATCCGCCCGAGTTCGCCGACCAACCGGCTACGGGCACCATAGGCGGGGCGGTGGCGAGCGGTCTTTGCGGACCGGGACGACCGTGGTTAGGTGCGGTACGCGACTTTGTGCTTGGCGCACGTTTGCTGAACGGGCAGGGCCAAGTACTGTCGTTTGGCGGCCAGGTGATGAAAAACGTGGCCGGCTACGATGTGTCGCGATTGCTGGCCGGCTCGCTGGGTGTTCTTGGCGTGGTGCTGGAAGTATCGCTTAAGGTGCTGCCCGCCCCACCCATCCGCCTAACACTCTGCCGGCGTTGCGGTATCTCAGAAGCGCGGTCCGTATTTACGGCTCTGTCCGGCACGGCAACGCCACTGGCGGGCGCGTGTTACGTGCAGGAATCCGCCTGGTTGCGGCTGCAGGGCAGCGAGCTGGGGGTCACTCAGGCAGCCGAGCAGCTTACCCGGGAGGGTTGGGAGCCGGGCGAGGATGCGTTCTGGGAAACGTTACGTGATCACACCCATGACTTCTTTGCACCCGCGCTGGAGGGCGCCGGGCTGTGGCGCCTGTCTGTACCTGCAACAGCACCGGTCGACGCGCACGCCCCATGCGTATTGGACTGGGGCGGCGCTCAGCGCTGGGTGCTGCAGCAACAAGTCAGCGAGCAATCCGCCGCCCGTGTGCGTGAGTGGGCCGCGCAACAGGGCGGGCATGCAACCTTGTTTAGAGGTCACGGGGCCGCCCCCTTCCACCCATTGCCATCTGCGCTGAGCCAGTTGCATCAACGCATAAAGCGAAGCTTCGATCCCGCCGGCATTTTCAACCCGGGGCGCTGGTATGAGACGCTTTAACCCATGCAGGTAAAGCTAGATCCATCGATCGCCGATACCGCTGCCGGCAAAGAAGCCGGCGACATTCTGCGCAACTGTGTGCACTGCGGATTTTGCAACGCTACCTGCCCCACCTACCAACTGCTTGGCAACGAGTTGGACGGACCGCGCGGGCGCATCTATCAAATCAAAAATGCACTGGAAGGAGGACCAGTCGGACATATCACGCGAACCCACCTGGATCGCTGTTTGGGCTGCATGGCGTGCGAGGACACCTGCCCGTCCGGCGTGCAATACCACCGCCTGCTGGATATTGGTCGCGCCCACCTGGATGCACACGTGCCGAGCACCGGCATGGCGCAGTGGCGGGTGCAGGCGCTATTGCGAGTGTTGCCTTTCCCGCGGCGGTTTGCGTTGATGCACACGCTGGGCCGCGTTGTGCGTGGCCTGTTGCCCAAAGCGCTTGCATCAAAACTCAAGCCCTCAGCTGCGGGCGCCTACGCCCGGCAATGGCGCACCAGAGGCAACACTCACGCACCCGGCACGGTCAAGGCAGCTCAAGCCACCCCATCGCTCGACAGCATCCATGCGCCGGCCCGGCGAATGATCAGCCTGGTCGGATGCGTGCAACCGCGCGTCGCGCCTGCCACCAACGCCGCAGCCGCGCAGGTGTTAAACAGACTTGGAATCACGCTCGCACCCGCGCCACGAGCGCGTTGCTGTGGCTCGGTGAGCTATCACCTGGGCGATCGGGCGCAGGGGTTGGCGCACGCAAAGCACACCATCGACTGCTGGACGGAGGCGCTGGACGGCGGCGCCGAGGCGGTGGCGGTCACCGCCAGCGGCTGTCATGCGTTTATCGCACAGTACCCTGAATTGCTGGCCAGCGATGCGGTGTACGCGGCTAAAGCCAAACGGGTCGCGGCACACACGCAAGACTTGGCCCAAGTGATCGGTGCGCAGGACCTCACAGCCCTGAAACTAAGGCCCAGCGAGGAACCGGTGGCTCTGCACTGCCCGTGCACACTCAGAAATTCCATTGCCGGTGCGCAGCGCACCCACGCGCTACTGCAGGCATTGGGCGTCGCACTGGTGCCCACCGAGGATACCGTGCGGTGCTGCGGCTCGGCCGGTACCTACTCTATTACCCAGCCCGCGCTGTCCTCGCAATTGTTGTCACGGCAGTTGGCGCAACTGACAGCCTCGGCGCCGCAAAGCATCGTCACTGCCAACGCCGCCTGCCAGAATCATCTGCAGTCTGCCAGCGAGGTGGCGGTGTATCACTGGATCGAACTTGTCGCCACGCGCCTGCCGCCTGATTAACGCCGCGTAAGCGGCGCTGCTAACAAAAGGGCGTCGTGCACAACCTGCGCACGACGCCCTTCAACGGGACAGACCGCTCTTGCGACGGCTTCTCCTCGGCCCCGCCTGTCGGGATCGATTAGCTGCGCAGCTTGGCCAGCCAGTACTCCATCTGTCGGCCAGCCGCTTCACGCCCGCCCAGGCCGAATGACAGTGCAACCGCCACGGCGATGGCGCCAAGGGTTAAGCCAAAAGCCAGATTCACGATGTCATCCGCAATTCCCATGGCGCGCAAGCCCATGGCGCTCACCAGGCCGAGAATCGCGATGCGTGCCAAGCCTGCCAACGCAGAACCCGAACTCATGCGCTCAATGGCCGCGTGCGCCAGATTAGCCAGCCAAACGCCAACCGCCAGGATCACCGACCCCAGCAGAATCTGCCCGCCAAACTGGATAAACATGGTGACGATATTGCTCACCTGCTCGAAGTCCAGCAAATTCGCAGCCTCAACGGCAGCAAACAGCATAGCGAAGAACATCACCAATCGACCGGCGATCACCGAGGGCTGCCACCCGTCCGAAAACACATGCGCAAGGCCCAGTTTCTGCGGCAGGTTGTTCGCACCCACCCCACCCAACAGGTTGGACACCAGCGATGAGGCGAAACGCGCCACCATGTAGGTGAGCATCAGGATCACGATCGCCGCAAAGACTTTGGGAATCGCCGACATGATAATGCCGAGCATGTCAGTGGCCGGCCCTGAGATCGACTGAATCTGCAGCGCATTCAACGCCGCGATCAACGCCGGCACAAACACGAACACAAACACCAGCGTGCCCACCAACTTGGAGGCGCTCATGGTGCCGGTCAGCCCGTGCTGAGCACCGAACTTGTCCACCCCGGTCGCACCCAGCAGGTTTGAGACCAGATTGCTTAGAATCTTGGCGACAAACCAGCCCACGATACCGATGACGGCACCCGCAAAGATGTTCGGCAGCATCGCAAGCACTTCATCGACCATGCCCTGCACAGGTGACAGCAGGCCCTCCAACTGGAAGGCGCCGAGAATCGCCGGCAGGAACAGCAGGATGATCAACCAGAAAAGTACGTTGCCAATATTCTGACTGGCCGGCGCCATGCCAGCGCCCACCTGCAGCCGTTCATCTAGGGTGGTGGCACTTAGGCCTTTGTTCACCAGCTTCTGCACGCCCGCAGCCAGCGCCCAGGCCAGCACCGACAGGAACGCGCCCGCGCCCAGACGGGGCAGGTAAGCAAATACCTGCGAGACCAGTGCATCCAGCGGCTCGGATACCTGCGGTAGATTAAGTTTGTTGAAGACAGCGATCAGGGCGACCAGTAGCACCGTCCAGAATGCGCCTTTGGCGATACCACGCTCTAGATTGGGCCCACCGTCAGTGGCTGAATTAACCCGCGCGTTCAAACCTAGAGTTTTCAGGCCTTTGCCCACGGCGGCTTGCACTAACAAAGCGGCAAACCAACCAATGATTAATATGACGACCGCGGCCAATATATCCAGCACGCGCGGTCCCAACGTCGACTGCAACGATTGCAGCATTTGTGAAAAGTCCATCCTCATTCCCCCTAAAGTTCCGGCCATGCCCTGGACTGTTTGACGGCGCCCTACGACGCTCGCCGCTACGGTGAGGGGCACGTCCGATCTTGTGTCGATCGGTACGGGCACACGCGCACTGTCCAGCCTTCAGCCAACGCCAAACACGCTACACCGCGACCAGGTTATGCAACAGGGGTCGGCACAATTGTTTGCTGAGGTAACAAATTGGGAAGGGCGCCATAACGGCGCAGAGAGGAAAATAACCGCTGACTAATCAGCGAGGTGCGGCGGCCTGCAGCTCTCGCATCTGGCGAATCCAGGGTTTCACACGACTAAAATCGGCCGGCAGCGCGGACACCGCCGCCTCCGCCTGCCTCTTGTTCTGGAACACGCCGGAGAGCACCGCATAACGCGTGCGCCCCTTAGCTTCGTACACCGCGATGCCCGCACCACGCGTACTCGCACCGAGTTTGTCGAGCATCCGTTGCGCCGTCGGCTCATCGGTGAGGCTCGCCAGCTGAAGGGTGTAGGCGGCGCCATCAAACTGGTCCACCCAATATTGCGAGCCGGCAGGGCTCGGTGTGTAGGCCGGTGGGTGGCTCCGTGTGACCGGGGCGGGCGGCAGCGAGCCCTGCGATGTACTCGTGGCAGCCGTGACAGGGGCAGGCACCGGCGCCGACCGGACAGCCGATCGCGCTGGCGTGACGGCCGCACGCGGGGCCACAGGAGGCTCCTGCCGCACGGCGGCGTTACCCTCGCCCGGCTGGTCCGTGGATGCACCGGGTAAGACCGATTTCGCCAAAGTTAACGAAGCCGCACCGGCCAAACGTGGCTCGCGCGGGGCGTTGGCGCTCAGCGCTCGTAGTTCGACTAACCGTTGATGGGCCTGCTGCAAATCCTGGGCAGCCGCGCGCTCAAACCAAACCAGCGCCTGATCGGTATCGCGAGCGACCCCCCAGCCGTTCTCCAGCAACAGCCCAAGGTTGTACTGCGACAACGCATCGCCCTGATCTGCTGCGCGTGCGAACCATCTAGCCGCTTTAGCGTAATCGCGCGAGACGCCGCGCCCGAGCGCATGCATCACCGCCAGGCTGTACTGCGCACGCGGATGCGCTTTAGCCGCCGCGCTGGAATAAAGCGCCGCGGCCTCGCTGTAGCTTTGCTCCACCCCCAGACCACGATAGAACAGTACACCCAAATCGTACTGCGACTGTGCAAGTCCATCGGCTGCAGATAGCTTCCACCACTTGGCCGCCGCCGCGTAGTCCTGCGGAATGCCCTCGCCTTTGAAATACTTCACTGCCAGATCATGTCGCAGAGTGGCATTGCCATTTTGCGCAGCACGCTCGAACCATTGCACGGCCTGCGCGACGTTACGCGCCACGCCCTCACCCTGCTCGTACATCAGCCCAAGCGTCACTTGCGCGCGCACCTGCCCGGCCTCAGCCAACGGGCCGAGTACCTCAAAGGCCAGGGAATAGTTTTTGTCGCGGTACGCGGCAATACCCTCGGACAGCGCATGGGATGCGTCCGGGCTGGCATCAATGACGGGGGCGGGGTTCTGGGCTGCGGCAGCGACCGCCGCCAGGCAGGAAACAAGCAGCAGACACACCTGCCACACTGGCCGGCCGGCCGGCTGTAGATTGGAGTACTTTTGGCTCACGGGGTCCCTTCTGCGCGTGCATCTGTAAGCGCAGCAAAGGATAACCCACCTCGCATCTAAGCGCTCGTAAAAAACCTTAACGCGGGGGATGTCGGGCGAACGGGCCCTGGTGCGATGGGTACGGCCTGCGAGGTAGCTACTCCACCTCGTCCAGAATCATAAACATGATAAATGTGGTGCCCAGCGCGACGGCGGCGCTCAGACTGAGTCCGACCAGCGACTCCAGGGTATTGAGCAGGGTAATCATCACCAGTCCCGAACATATCCACAGGTCCTTGATCAGGCTGCTGCGGGAAATCGGTTTACTGGGTTCTTCTTCGTGGGGGTCCACCATGACAATCCTGATAGCGGTGCAGGATCACTATGTCGGCGCACGCGGCACAAAGTTGAGCATCGGATCGCAGTTTACGTGACCGACAGCACGAGCAGGTTCGAGTTGGCACCTTATCCGTCGCCCCGATCGCAACCGCGCGGCACTCTTGTGCACTTACCCGCCTATGTAGTACATCTCTATTTTCTTAACCTTGGACGGGTCAAGTGAGGCCCGTTGCTCGCTGTAGCGATCCTCACGCGATTGCCAGACGCCGGTGATGAGTTGACGCAGTGTGTCATCGTCTGCTCCGGCCCGCAGTGGGCCGCGTATATCTGCCCCCTCTGAGGCGAACAGACACGTATACAGCTTGCCGTCAGAGGACAATCGAGCGCGACTGCAGTCCCCGCAGAACGGGTCGGTAACGGAGGTGATAAAACCAATTTCACCCTGACCGTCGTCGTAGACATACCGGCTGGCGACATCGCTGTGATGCGCGCGCGCGGCTGCGGTCACCGGCCACCGCGTGTTGATCTGCGCCAGAATCTCATGCGCTGGCACCATGTCCTGATGCCGCCAGTGATTGATGTTACCCACGTCCATATACTCGATCAGCCTGACCACCACGCCGGTTCCACGAAAATGCTCCAGCATGCCAAGCACCGTGTGATCGTTGACGCCACGCTGCACGACCGCATTGATCTTGATTGGCGACAGACCAGCCTGCATCGCAGCGTCGATACCATCCAGCACCCGGTGCAGATCGCCACGCCCACCGCTCATCACGGTAAACACATCTTCATCCAAACTGTCCAGGCTGACGGTAACCCGATCCAACCCGGCCGCTTTGAGCGCGCTGGCATGCTGGCGTAACAAAACAGCGTTGGTCGTCAGCGCGACATCATTGATGCCCGGGATGGCCGCAAGCGCACTGATCAGTTCCGGCAAATTCCGCCGCAGCAAGGGCTCACCACCAGTGATGCGCAACTTGTTCACGCCCTCCCCAGCAAACAGGCGCGCGAGGCGAATAATCTCCTCAAAACTCAAGCGCTCAGTTTTGTTCAGGAACTGGAAGTTCTTGTGGAATTTATCTTCCGGCATGCAGTACGGGCAGCGGAAGTTGCACCGGTCCATTACGCTGATACGCAAATCCCGCAGTGGGCGGCGCAGCGTGTCGGTTAACCGGTCAGCCCGCCCAACATCACGCCTCAGCGGCGCTTCAGTTGTCGCCGGGCTGCTGCCTTGCGCAGATGGGTTATCGTCGTTATTCAAGTGCCTGAATCCTGCCGGGCGCGCATGTCTGCTAGTGCCTGTGGTGAGCGGCCTTAGTGGCTGGCCGCGCTGGTAAGTTCCGTCTGGATCAGCGATAGCAACCGCGCCGCCTCACTGCCACGAATTCTGGCGATGTCATCCTGGTACTTCAGCAACGTCCCTAGGGTATCGTCAATTAACTGCGGCGTCAGCGCCACGACATTTAGTTGAGTCAGCGCGTGCGCCCAATCCAGCGTCTCCGCGACGCCTGGCGATTTAAACAGATCCTGATCCCGCAAGCTGCGTACAAACGCCACGATCTGTGCCGAAAGCGACTCGGCCACCTCAGGTGCTTTCAACGCCAGGATACGCCGCTCGGTCTGCTCGTCCGGGTAGTCGATCCAGTGGTAGAAGCAGCGGCGCTTCAGCGCATCGTGAATCTCACGGGTGCGGTTGGAGGTGACGATGACGATTGGCGGCTGCGCGGCGCGCACGGTGCCATATTGCGGGATGCTGATCTGAAAATCCGACAGCAGCTCGAGCAAGAAAGCTTCGAACGGCTCGTCCGCCCGGTCCAGTTCGTCAATCAGCAGCACCGGTGCCACGCCATCTTGCTGGCGAATCGCCTTGAGCAGCGGACGCTCGATCAGAAACTGCTCGTCGTACACGTTAACCTGCCGCGCATCACCGCCGTCGTGCTCAGCCATGCGGATATGCAAAAGCTGGCGTGCGTAGTCCCACTCGTAAACAGCCGATGACGTATCCAGCCCTTCATGGCACTGCAGTCGAATCAGTGGCCGCGCAAGCGTGCTGCTGAGCACCTTGGCCAATTCCGTCTTGCCAACACCGGCGTCCCCTTCAAGGAACAACGGCCGGCCCAAACTCAACGCCAGATAAGTGGCGGTGGCCAGGCCGCGATGAGCAACGTAATCGCCCTGCCGAAGCAGGGCGATTGTGTCATCGACGCTTTGCGGCGGTGATGTGCTGTTAACCACCGGCCGCCGTCACTGCTCGTTTGGCCATTACCGTCACCAAATGTGCCCGGTACTCGGCGGTGGCATGCAGGTCCTCATTAAACCCGGCGGGTGACACACTAATGCCATCCAGCGAGCCGGCGGAAAATGAACCGGTCAGGGCTGCTTCCATTTCCGGCGAGCGGAACACCTTATCGCCGGCACCGGTCACCGCAACGCGCACACCATCGCCGGTATCCGCCACCATCACACCCACCACCGCGTAGCGCGAGGCCGGGTTGGGAAACTTGGCGTAGGCAGCTTTGGAGGGAATCGGGAAGGACACTTTCGTGACCAGCTCGTCGGCCGCCAATGCCGTTTCGAACATGGCGGTAAAGAAGTCCTCCGCCGACACCGTGCGCCGATCCGTGTGCACCGTGGCGTTCAGGCCCACCAGCGCGGCCGGATAGTCTGCCGCCGGATCGTTGTTGGCAATCGATCCGCCCATGGTGCCGCGATTGCGCACCTGGGCATCACCGATGTTGCCCGCAAGTGCCGCCAGCGCAGGAATCGCGCCCTGCACTACCGACGAGCTGGCAACGTCCGCGTGGCGGGTCATGGCGCCAATCACGATGTTGTTGCCTTCCTGGCTGATGCCGGACAGATCGCCGATCGCACTCAGGTCCACCAGTGCGCTTGGCATGGCCAGGCGCAACTTCATGGTAGGCAGCAAAGTCATGCCGCCAGCGACAACACGGGCTTCTTCGTCCGCGCCGAGCGCTTCCACAGCCGCCTGTACTGAGGCCGGTTTCTGATAATCAAACTCGTACATGTTCTGTTCCCCTTAACCTGCGTCTTGCGCCGACTGAATTGCCTGCCAGACCTTAAGCGGTGTTGCCGGCATCGAGATATCCTCCACCCCTGTCGGTGCCAGCGCGTTAAGCACTGCGTTAATCACCGCCGGTGGCGAACCAATCGCGCCTGCCTCACCACAGCCTTTCACGCCGAGTATGTTGTGCGTGCAGGCGGTGACGGCATTGTCGACCTTGTAACGCGGCAGGTTCTGGGCCCGCGGCATCTGGTAGTCCATATAGGAGCCGCTGGACAACTGACCTTCCTCATCGTAAACGCAAGCTTCGAATAGCGCCTGCCCGATGCCCTGCGCCAAGCCACCATGTACCTGCCCTTCCACCACCATCGGATTGATGATGTTGCCAAAGTCATCCACTGCGGTGAAATCGACAATCTGAGTCACGCCAGTTTCCGGATCGATTTCCACTTCGCAGATGTGGCAACCGGCCGGGAAGGTGAAGTTCTTAGGATCGTAAAAGGCCGACTCCTCCAGCCCGGGCTCCAACTCATCGTGCGGGTAGTTGTGCGGCACGTAAGCCGCCAGCGCCACCTCACCAAAGTCCAGCGACAAGTCAGTGCCGGTCACTTTGAACTTGCCGTTCTCCATCACCACATCGCCCTCGCCGGCTTCCATCAGATGCGCGGCGATTTTCTTGCCCTTGTCCACCACCTTGTTCAGCGCGTGAGCCAGCGCAGTGCCGCCCACCGCCAGTGAGCGCGACCCGTAGGTGCCCATGCCAAACGGAATCTCACCAGTATCGCCGTGAACGATGTCGATGTTCTCCAACGGCACACCCAATGATTCATGGACCAGTTGTGCGAACGTGGTCTCATGGCCCTGCCCGTGGCTGTGAGAGCCGGTGTAAACACTTATCGAGCCGGTGGGATGTACACGAACCTTGGCCGACTCGAACAGGCCGGCACGGGCACCGAGTGCCCCGGCGACCTGAGACGGTGCAATACCGCAGGCCTCGATGTAGCACGACATGCCGATGCCACGCAGCTTGCCGCGCGACGCTGCCTGGGCCTTGCGTGCGTCGAAACCGGCGTAATCGGCCAGCACCAGCGCCTTATCCAGCGTTGTCTCAAAATCACCCGTGTCGTACTCCAGTGCCACTGGCGTCGCGTACGGGAACTGACTCGGCTGAATGAAGTTACGCCGACGAATCTCGGCTTGATCAATACCCAATTGGGTAGCAGCCTTGTTGATAATGCGCTCCAGCATATAGGAGGCTTCCGGGCGGCCCGCACCGCGATAGGCATCGACCGGCACGGTGTTGGTGAACAGGGCTTTCACTTCGGCGTAAATCGCCGGCGTGGTGTAGCACCCAGCCAGCAACGTGGCGTGCAGGTAGGTGGGGACCGAAGGGCCAAAGGTAGACAAATATGCGCCCAGGTTGCACTTGGTTGATAAAAACAACCCAGTGAACTTACCGTCGGCATCCAGCGCCAGACGGGCGTTGCTCTCATGATCGCGCCCGTGTGCATCCGTGACGAATGCTTCGCTGCGATCTGAGGTCCATTTGATCGGACGTCCGACACGAGGCGCGGCCCAGGTGACCACCGCCTCTTCGGCATAGTGATAAATCTTGGAGCCGAAACCACCGCCTACATCGGGCGCGATGACACGCAGCTTGTGCTCAGGCAACGAGAGCACATAGGCGCCCATCAGAAGACGAATCACGTGTGGGTTCTGACTGGTGGTATACAGCGTGTACTGGCCGGTGCCTTCGTCGTACTCACCAATGGCCGCACGCGGCTCCATTGCGTTAGGCACCAGGCGATTGTTAATCAGGTCCAGCTCCACCACATGCGCCGCGCCAGCCAGCGCAGCTTCGGCCGCGGCACGATCGCCAATCTCCCAGTCAAAGCACACATTGCCAGGTGCTTCATCCCAGACCTGACCGGCATTGCCGTCGGCGGCCTGGATGTTCGCCACCACTGGCAGCTCATCGTAGTCCACTTCGATTAGCTCGGCCGCGTCTTTGGCCTGCGTGTAGGTTTCGGCGATGACGACGGCCACCTGATCGCCCACATGGCGCACGCGATCGGCGCAAATTGGGGGATGCGCCGGCTCCGCCATCGGCGTGCCATCTTTGTTGTTCACGCCCCAGCCGCATGGCAATCCGCCGACGCCCGCTTCCACCAGGTCCTGCCCGGTAAACACCGCAACGACGCCCGGCGCTGCCTGAGCAGGCGCGATATCAAGGCTTTTGATGTTGGCGTGCGCCACCGGCGAACGCAGAAAATAGGCGTACGTCTGGTTGGGACGCTCGATATCGTCAGTGTAGTTGCCTTTGCCGGTAATGAAACGCTTGTCTTCTTTGCGCCGTACCGCGGCGCCAATTCCTTCTTGTGACATTAGCTGCCTCCCCGCATGTCTTTGGCGGCTGCGATAACAGCATCCACGATGTTCTGGTAGCCAGTGCAGCGGCAGATATTGCCCTCAAGCCATTCGCGCACCTGCTCCTCACTGGGGTCGGCGTTGTTATTCACCAAATCCAGCGAACTCATGATCATGCCCGGCGTGCAAAAGCCGCACTGCAGACCGTGATGCTCTTTAAAGGCAGCCTGCATCGGGTGCAGATCCCCGCCGCTGGCCACCCCTTCGATCGTGGTCACCTGCGCACCGTCGGCCTGCACCGCCAGCATGCTGCAACTTTTGACCGAGCGGCCGTCCACATGAACGCAGCACGCCCCGCACTGACTGGTATCGCACCCTACATGCGTGCCGGTCAGGCGTAGCTGGCTGCGCAGAAAATCCACCAGCAATGTGCGCGGCTGCACCTCAGCGCTCACCTGCTTTCCATTTACCTGCATCGATATACTAGGCATTTAACTCCCCCCGTAGCCCAAACTAAATAGGTTTATTGTCGCAAAAGCCACCAGAGCGCAACCGCCCCAGCAAGCGCGGCTGCGATCAGCCAAATTGGCATCTTACCGCCTGATTCATCAGCGGACCCGGCGTTGCCCACGGCGATCCCCGCCGGCGCAACGGTGGCGGCGCCATCGTCCTCGTTTTGCGGTGCCTCTGCATTGAGTTGCGCCGCGAAAGTGTCAAAGAAGTCGTCTGCGATTTTGCGTGTCACGCCCACCACCAAACGTGAGCCGACCTGAGCCAGCTTGCCGCCGACTTTAAGATCGGCTTTGTACGTCAGCTGCGTGCCCTGCGCTTGCTCCTCAAGCGAGATATGCGCGCTGCCTCGACCGAATCCGGCCACCCCACCTTTGCCTTCCCCACTAATGGTGTAGCTGATAGGTGGATTCATATCGCTTAAGGTAATTTTGGTATCAAACTTGGCCTTCACCGGGCCAATCTTGGAGGCGATGCGCGCGGAAACATCAGTCTCGGATGTCATCTCCAACGATTCGCAACCGGGAATGCAGGTTTTAAGAACCGCCGGATCGTTCAATGCTGCCCACACCTGCTCGCGCGGCGCATTAATACTGTACTGGCCCTCAATATCCATCAGTCGCTTACTCCTCCCCTAAACTCGACCCACGCCGCAGGTAAGCGCTGCTCTGGTAACACGCTTTGGCAGCACCCTGGGCGCAGCGCTGAAGCATAGCATGCCCCAGCGCGACGGCCACCTCTGCGCAGGCACGCCCATCCGCCGTAAAGGCACCGCCGCCGCGGCCTCGCATCAGCGTCGCGAGAACATCTGCGATCAACGGTTGGCCAACAACTCACCCAGCGCTGCCAAGCTGGCCAGATTGTGCGCAGGGCGCATCGCGTCCACGTGCGGCAGCATGGCCCGAATACCGCTGGCCGCGGGGGTGAAATCCTCGTAACGCATGAGTGGATTCAGCCACACCACTTGGCGCGCGGCACGCCCCAGGCGAGCCGCTTCGCGGGCAAGCCCCGAGGACAGCTCTTTTTCCAGTCCGTCGCTTAGCAACACCACCAGCGCCCCCTGCCCGAGAACCCGCCGCGCCCACTGATAGTTAAAC
>CBDUQI010000119.1:0-17705 GCA_965369325.1 uncultured Gammaproteobacteria bacterium | reverse complement strand
CTACCGGAGCGGTTTCTGAACTGGATACTCGATACTCTGTTGCTCGTTTCGCCAACGTTGTCGATCAGCGATGCCGAGCCCTACCCGGACGAAGGGGATATATCGACCTCCGCCATCCGCTGCCGCAGAATCATCACCACCTCACTACTCGCCCATCAACATTGAGGTCAAACAACATCCATCACTGGATGCGACTAACTCCTTAGCGATATCAATCGCCTGCGCCTGCTCGACGGCGGACAGCGAGTTTGTGAAACTCGCTGCTCTAGCGTTTATCCATGATTGGAACTTAGGACCGCCCGCGTTGCCGACTAAGCGCGAAAATGTATAGAAATAGGCGTACGCGGAAATCGGATCAGGCCGTATCGCCCCATCCAATGTGCCCTCTGCATACCCCTTGGCAAGCCAATCCGCAGCAAATATGTCTCCCGCTTGCCAAGCCTGTTCAAGCATGCTTAAAGACTCTGCCGTTCCAAAAATTTCGCGCCCCCTTTTCATCTGCGCCTCGCTATACCCAAGTTCCGCTGACGTTTGAAGCCAGCCTTCGGTTTCTTCCTTGTGCGATAGCGGGATATATTGGCAGCGTTCGAAGGGCGCCCGATAGTGCTCTTGTTCTAACTCTTTGAGTAAGCTTGTGTCTGTTAGATGGGCACCAACTGGCATGTCGGCGGTTTTCAAAATATGCTGTTGATGCAATACCTCGATTGCTTCCTCCAACTGCTTCTTGCTTGAGTAGGCCATCTCACAGACTTCTAATGCTCTGTGAAGCACAAACGCCGCCATACTGTCACCCGCCTCGGCTCTCGCACGTAGCGCATTGTATTCATCAAGCGTCGTCGGCATTGGGTCCAGGGGCTCGCGTTTCCTGAATGAAATCGGAATTTGCGTGCCTCCAATATCGACCAGCTGCGCACCTTCCTCGCCTAGCTTGTATGCCTTAGCTACTGACTGTCCTTGAGAAAGAGTCGCGTCGGCGTCTTCATTGGCCTCACTGCGGTGACCGGCATCATCAACCGGCTGGGTGGCGATTCGAGAATTCTCTTGGTTCGAAATATCACCCATTGTGAGCCCAATTGCAGTTGCAATTGCTAACGCGACTCCACAAGTCACAATCAGTGCTCTTCTACGCTGGAATAGCATTGCTTCTTCGACTCAAACCAAGGTCCCACAATCTACGTTTTTTGGTTCAGCAGAAAACTGCCCCGGGCTGGTTTGAACAGTAACGGTGACTAACTGGAAGCGAGGTGTGTGGTTACAGATATAAAAAGTAGCCTGCTGGTTCGTAGGCCCGCTGAAACTACCGTAAGGGGAATTCCACGAGTAAGAGATACCGCTCGTTGTCGTCTCACAGTGCTGATATCCCGGACACGGTTCGCAACCCACTGCACCGTGCCCAGCCGATACGCACCCAAACAGTCCAATCAATACCACTAAGCATTTTTTTCTAAACATAAAGTGCTCCCTTAATTGTACAAGTTCTAACTGCGACAATTTACTTCGCCCCCTACATCCCCTTACCTAGCATCACCGTGCTCGAACCATTTGCGACCTGTTGAAAACTGTCCGTTTGCCCCGCGCGGGTGGCGATGTTCGCTAAAAGCCTACACCGATGAATCCGTGTTTCCAAGAAGAAATCGCACGATACTTTTCTCAAGTGGTGCCTGCACAAAAGCAAAGTGGTAAGCGTTGCATTATTGGCCGTTTCGTCATCTCCTGATGACAGCGCAATCAATAGGGCAAGTCAAAACGGGTCGCATTTTTGACGCAGCATTCCGGATCGTCTCCCCAGTAGTATTCCGTTACAGTACCTGCGCGGGCCGCGTACTCCCATTCAGATTCCGAAGAAAGTCGGAAACCATTTCGCTCCGGTTTGTAGCCATCTGCGTAAACCGGCTCCAGACGGGTATTGGCAAAACCCAGTGAGCCCGACCGCCTGCCTTGGCACCTAGCCAGATCAGAACCTGGCGATCGTTACCTGCACATCAGCCCACAAAAAAGGGCGGCGCATTACGCGCCGCCCTCCTGTTGCATCGTTATCGGTCGCGCTCCACACAGAGCGCTCCGATAAAGGCAGATCGCCTAGTTGTCACACACGTTGGGGACACCACTCGGCCCCGGCTCGCCAAAGAACACAGCCTTCATCAAGCTCAGGTCGAGGAAGTTTACGTCGCCGTCACCGTTCAGGTCCGCCACTGGATCACTGGTGAAGAACGCGGCCTTCAGTATCGACAGATCCTCAAAGTTAATGACGCAATCGTTGGTGAGGTCGGCATCGCACAGGTTGCCGATGCCGTCTGCATCGCCGTCAGCCTGCGTGGGATTGGCAATGTCTGAACAATTGTCCGCACTATCGGGCACGGAATCGCCGTCGGTGTCGGGGTCGTCGATCATCAACGCCGGTACCAGGCACCATTCCTGCACCGAGCCCGTGTCCTGACCGGCGTTATCACTCACATTCAGCGTCCACTGCCCAGCGATGTCTTCGCCATCGAAGGCGGAGAGCGCTTCCTGCGGAATCAGCAGGCCCGCCAGTGCAGGCGTTGAGCCACACTCGTCTTCCACCGGCAAGGAGGCCTCATCATCCATCGTGGCTTCCACATCGTCGTCGTCGCAGCCGAAGCCCGTACCAGTGAATCCGGGGCGGTCAATCAACACAACTGAGGTACCCGTGGTGTTGTGGGTGAGGGTAAAGATCAGATCGCCCACATAGGTATGGGTAGTACTCAGGCTCACGTCCAGATCGGTAATCGTGCCGCCATTGGCAACCACCGTCGAGATATCCACGCCGGCGCCCTGACCATCAGGAATGCTCGTTACCGTGGTGTTGCAGATCAGCGATACCGTGGTGAAGCTGAAGGTGGCTGAATCGACGCCGGCCCCACAGGCGTTGCTGGCCCGAACGCGCCAGAAGAAGGTGCTGCTCGGTGCCAGTGCAACGCCGCTTGCGTAGCTGGTCTGCTCAACCGTCGCACTGTCCACGATGTTGGTAAACGCGGCATCCGTTGCCACTTCAACCGTGTAGCTGGCTGCCTGCGCAACCGGGCTCCAGGTGTAAGTCGGCGTGCCGACATCACTCGCGCCCTGCGCGGGTGAGATCAAGCCAGCCGCCGCAGGTGCCTGGGTGGCAAGGTTAAGCGCGACGCTAACCGAACGGTCCAGGCCGGCGGCATTGCCGTTAACGTCGATCGTGTAATCGCCCGGTGTTCCAGCCGCCGTATTCGCGATGGTCATTACCGTCGAGTTACCCGGGGTCACCGGGTTCGGGCTGAAGTTGGCCGAGGTGCCGGCCGGCTCGCCGCTAGCGCTGAAGGTGACCGCATCGGTGAAGTCCAGGGTTTGCCCAACCTCAACTGAGTACGCCGCATCGTCAGGCGCACAAACCGACAACGCGGTGGGCGTGCTGGTCAGGAAAAAGTCGGACGCGAACTGCGCCGCTTCCAGGTACACATCCGGGTCGGCATGGCCGCTGCGGATGGCGCGGTCGTCCGACCACTGGATGAAGGCGGTTTCTGCATCCTGCACAGACTGGTCGTAGTCGCCGTGATAGCAACTGGCCAGATTGGGGTCCAGATAGATGTCGGAGCTTTCATCCGAAATCCGCTCGTTGGGCTCCCAGGTGGCACCGCCATCAGAAGACATCGTCGCGTAGTAATCCACGCGTAGGTTGTTCGCGTCCAAACGACGGTCATACCAGGCAACCACCAGCCGGCCGCCGGGGCTGACGCTGATAGTGGGGAAGTACTGGTCGGTCTGCGTGCCATCGTCGTTCAGGCGAATCTCCGGCAGCCAGGAGTTGCCCCCGTTGGTGGACCGGCGGTAGAACACATCGGATTCGTTGCCGTTGCTGTTGCCGTCAGGATCGTAGGTGTACACCGCGTGCAGCGCACCGTCGGGTGAGACCACAATCTGCGGCGAGGGCAGATAGCGGAGGTTGCCCTTCAGTGCGGTACGCCCGCAGGCATTGGTCGCGCCTTGGTCCTCAGGGATCGCTACGCTGGTCGCGGCATTGGGAATCGTGGTCCAGTTATCGCCACCATTGGTTGAGCGTGAGGCCTCGATGCTGATGGTGCTGCCGCCAAAGCGCACCCAGGACACGTACACAGTGCCGTCCGGTGCTACCGCCGGCCAGGCGCCCTGCACGCTTGCCCCGTTCGCGCTGAGCTGAACCGGGTTGGTCCAGTTGGTGGCATCGTCGGAGTAGATCGCGTAAATGCGGGCGCCCGCGTTGAAGTCGATCCACACCAGATGAATGCGTCCGTAGAACGGGCTACTAGGATCGTTGTCGACCGCGATAAACTCTTTGTCGTCACCGCCGCCAGCGTGCGCCAGCCCCAGGAAGGTCATCTGCTGGCACTGATTAGAACCGCGGTAAAACCCCAACCCGCCATTGTGCAGCGTGGCCATGTAGAAGTTGCCATCGATACGGCGCCAGATCAGACTGGGATCGCCAAAGCTGTTGGGATCAAAACCGCCGAAATCGGTAAAGGTCGCACCATTGTCCGTAGAGCGCGCAAACCCGGTAAAGCCCTCGCCGGTCACAAGGCCGTCGAAAGAGTCGTTAAAGCCCGAACAGAGCACGCCCGTGTTCTCATCGCGCGCGATCGAGGTCTCGCTTTGCGTCTGTGAGGCCCCGGTCTCGCCGGCCGGATCGCTCACCTGCCCGTCCAGGGCGGCAGCGCGTGCGGCATCGGTGCTGGTCGCCTCAGCGCTTACGCCCTCTACTTGGCCGAGCAGATCCGATCGACCGCACAGATAGGCCAGCTTGCGCTTGAGGCCATCCATGCGGACAAACTTGCCTTTGTCCTCAAGCAAGGTGCAGGCGCTGGAGAGCTGCTTGGCGCCCATCCTCTTGGCGTTGCTGAGTTCGGCCGGCGATTGATCGGCCGCAAATACTGGCCATGTGACCAGGGCGGCGGCGAGTAAAGTTGTTACCCGCGTTGCTACAAGCTTTGATCTTGACATTAGTTGGTACTCTTGCGTTGTGGTGTTCGGCCGTGCGCGAGACACGGTGATTGTGGCGGGCACAACAACTATTGCCCGGCTAGACGGGTATAGCTTTGTCTGTTTCGCTGCGCGGAAAACCCCATGCTTGAGGGGCGAACGAAGTGCATGCCAGGGGATCCCCAAAATGTTCCCTTGCTGTATGTTGCCTATAATTCACGCTGAGGCCAAGCAATTGATCTTTGGACATATTTTGGAAACATTCCGGCTGAACATAGTGTGCATGCCAACGTTGGACTTAATGCCGAAAAACGCTGCTGATAGGACATCAAACAGGATATTTCGTATGCACGCAGCGTCGTATGTCATCGCGCTGCCGGTCGCGCTATTCGCGAGCCAAGCCGCGATCGCGCAAAGCACGTGTTACGGCTCAACCGCCAATGGCGCCGTCACCCAGGCGTGCAAACTCGCCGCCTCCGGCGCCAACTTCATGCCCTACTCAAATCTGGGCCGGTGGTTGGGACGCACCTGGGTGCACTGCGAGGTGGCTGGCGTCGTCGCGGATGCCTATCAGACGCTAGCTGCTCAGCTTCCGCAGAAGAGGTTCGTATACGGTGAGACCGGCCTGAAGCGCGGCGGGCAATTCAAGCCACACAAAACCCATCAGAACGGGTTGTCGGTGGACTTTATGGTGCCAGTCACCAACGCCCGTGGGATATCCGTGGCGTTGCCCACGGGGCTCACCAACAAGTTCGGTTACGCCATTGAGTTTGATGCAGTTGGACAATTTGCTGACTTACAAATTGATTTCGAGGCACTGGGGGCACACCTGCTGGCACTGCAACGCACTGCCATCGCCCGCGGTATTCAAATCGATCGGGTGATCTTTGCGCCAGAGTTACAACTGGGGCTGCGTCGAACAACCGTATGGGCAGACATTCAGAATTTGGAGTTCTCACGCAAGACCGCGTGGGTGCGGCACGATGAACACTACCATGTGGATTTTCGAATCCCGTGCCACGACATGTCGCAGCGCGACCGGCGTTAGTCGGACTCGGCGGCGGCACGGTGCACGAGGCGCAGCGGTGGCGCCATCTTTACCCGGTTCCGTCCGCTAGTTTTGCCTTTGTACAATGCGGCATCTGCCATGTGCAGTAGCTCGGTCATCGCTGGGATGTGCTTCCCTCGCTGGCACGCCCCACCGACGGTCACGGTCACGGCCGCCGCGTCGCCCACGCCATATGGAATACTCAGATCTGCCACTGTGCGCCTTATCCGTTCGGCAATCACGGCGGTCTCCTCGGGGGGCGTATATGGCAGCACCACCAGAAATTCCTCGCCCCCCCAACGGCCCACTACGTCGTCCGGCTGGCGAATGCTGCGCGCAATGGCATCGGCAATCCGCGCAAGACACACATCGCCTGCGATGTGCCCGCTCAGGTCGTTTACCCGTTTGAAATGATCAACGTCAATCATCAACACACCCAGCCATGCGTTGTTGCGGTGGGCGCGGACGATCTCGGCATCCAGCACCGCTTCGCTCGCCCGGCGGCTGGCAACGCCGGTTAATGTGTCGGTCGCGGCCTGGCGCTCCAGCCGCAGCGCCACCGCCTGACTATGGTTAGCGTGATAGGCCGAAAGGTAAGTGGCCATAAACGCCGTAATGCCCAGCCACATCGCCCGCAACACCGAGAGACGCGGATCCGAAAGAATCGACTGTGGAAACTGGTGCCCTGATGCCTCCAGCCCGGCAAAACCGGTAAGACTAACGAGGATAACCGTGAACACTATCCAGGCGGCGTGCGGCCCAATCAGCGATGCAGCAATGACGGGCAAAATGGGCAGTGCAGTGGTGAGCGGCGCATCAATACCACCGCGCAGATAGGCGATCACCACCAGCGCGACTAGCCAGGAGCCAATGACGCACCACGCGCTGAAGCGCACGGGCAATGCGGTGCGCAACCAAATGACGGGGCTGGCACATACCGCGAGCACCGCAATGGACACGTAGATGCTAGCGCCCCTTACGCCGCCGAAGGTGGCGGCTAGCACCAGCGCGATAAGTCCGACACCGGTCATCAACGCCGACGTACGCATCACCAGCCCACGGGCCGATTGATTCAGGCGGATGAGCTCGTCGCCCGCCGAACCGCGGTGCCTGCTCGCGGCGAGGCGGTCGTGCCCGGCAATAGGGGCATTGCGAGGTATCATTGGGGGTAACCCGCTGCATGGCGCTGATTCCAGATCCCATTGTCGTTCTGCACTTGTGCAGGAAGTGGGACCTGGGTCTCATTTCGTGCGGTTCAGGGCAACATAAACACGGCACGGATACATACGCGCGTCGCGCTTAGACAATCGGGCCGGGATCAAAGCTCGATCAGGCCGCAATCAAGTCTCTACACAATCGACGCACCGGGTGGCAGTCGGGTCGAACGACAACCGCTTCGGGTTGATCGGTTCGTCGCACACAAAACAATCGCCAAAGTCGCCCGCCGCGATTCGTTTTAGCGCACCCTCGATGCGCTTTAGCACCACCACGCGTCGGCGTGCGCTCTCCAGCGCCATCTGCTGTATCTGCATGGCATCCATGCGCGATAGACGTCCAACGCGAGTCTGATCCAGCTGCACGGGCGCACCCGAGCTCTCCAACGCCGCATCCTGCGCCTGCAACTCGCTCCGCAACTGCAGCAACTGGGCCTTGAACTGATCGAGCTGAGCCGCGTCCATTGCCCTACTCATCAACCGACGCATAAGCGCGTACGGCGAAGGTGCCGAAACCCTGTACTTTGGGCGGCACTGCGGAGAAACGGAACGGCGCGTCCGGCAGCTTATCCAGATTGCACATGTGTTCAACGATTGGAATGTCTGCACCCAGCAGTACCGAATGCACCGGTCGCCGACCATCATTAATGTCATCGATGTTGTAGGAATCAATGCCAACGATCGCTGCCCCCTGCTCGCGCAGGTACTCGGCGGCCGCCTCGCTCAGGTAGGGGTGATCCTGGTAGTACTGCTGCGTATTCCAGTGGCGCGACCAGTCCGTCTGGATGAGTACCGCCTTGCCCGCCAGCGGCAGGTCGGCAAACCAGGAGGCCTCTATCACCGGACAATCCCGGCCAGGGCGCACGATTAATCCGTCCACTTCGGCGAGCACGTTCAAATCCAGGCCGGCCAGGTCTTTACCATCGGCGTAACGATGAAACGGTGAATCCACGTAGGTGCCAGTATTGGCCACCATCTCAATCTTGCCGATCTGAAACGTCACACCGTCGGCATAGTGGCCCTCAGAAGCCTCGCGGCTCAGATAGTCACAGATAAGCGGTGCTGGCAGCCCTTTGTAAGTCACCAGCCCCTCGTGCACGGTATGGCTAAGATCTATTCGTTTCATCGTCGTGTGCCGGCTGCGGTCCAGAATTTTTGCATAGCTGCCTATTCTACGGCCTTTGGCCACTCGCACGAACACCATCCGCGCCCGTAGGAGCCCCAGCACGGGCGCCTAGCCCGTTCCCGGCAGGAAAGCTGGTTGACCGGAGCGAACGCGGCTAACATCCAGCCTATGCAATTGAGCCATCCGTTTATCCGCCTGCCGTACAGGTTTGATATCGAGCGCCTGGTGCACGAATGTGCACAGTACCCTGAGCGCGCGTGGATGCCCCATCCATCCGGGATGAAGGGCAACTCGGCACTACCCTTGATCTCGCGCGGAGGCTCTGACAATAACGAGTTTGAAGGCGCGATGGCCGTGACCGCGCATTTAGCGCGCGGTGAGTACCTGCAACAGGTGATGGCCAGCTTCGGTGAGGTGCTGGGGCGTTCGCGGCTGATGCGCCTGTCACCGGGGTGCGAGGTGAGCCCGCATGTGGACTTTAACTACCATTGGTACTCGCGCGTGCGGATTCACATTCCGGTCATCACCAACCCCGAGGTTGTTTTCCATTGCGGCGGGCAGGCACTGCACATGCAGGCGGGCGAGTGCTGGCTATTCGATTCCTGGCGTCGCCACCGGGTGGTAAACGCGAGCCCACACAGCCGTACCCATCTGGTGATCGACACCGCAGGCTCGGCACGCTTCTGGCAAACTGTGCGCACCATGCAGCGGTTCGACTGGCAAACCGAGCGCCACGCGATGGAGCAGCAAGTACAGGACGTCCCCTGGGTGGCGGGCAAGGCCGTAGACGTGCGCACCGAGCAGTTCAACATCGCGCCCGTGATGTCGCCCGGCGAGGTGGATGCGCTGGTGCAGGGCATCGTGGCTGATTTTATCGGCCATCCGGGCAACGATGCGGCGTTGGCCGCCAAGTATCGGGATTTTCTTAACGACTTTGCCAGCGACTGGCGTGAGGTTTGGCATCTGCATGGCTACCAGCCGAGCGGCTGGGCGCACTATCAGCAACTGATCGATCGCGTGCATGCCAGCCTGCATCCCGACCGGCGCGCGCTGGTCACCGCGAGCAACGATGTGGGCGTGAATCCGATTATCGTCCAGCGAATCTTGCGCGCGGTGCTGGCTACAGGCGAACACGGCAGATTCTCGGCTAACCCCTGAACGGATACGAGCTAACGGGCTGGCCCGCTGAACCGATCCGGGCCGGCTTCACACCTCCCGGTGGATATCCTCCGGCAAGCTTACCCACGGATGCCGGTGCTCCTCGTACACGGAGACACGTGGCCCGGGAAACTGCGGATCGGCAAATCCACCGACCGGAACGGCCACCAGATCAGGCGCCGTATTAATCTGATACCACACGGTTGACCCGCAATCAGGGCAGAAGTGGAAGGTGATCTGGGCACCGCTTTCGGCGACGCGAAGGTACTGCGTACTCGGCCCCCGGATCTCGACGCGGCCTGTGGGAAAGCGCGCCTGCATTGCAAACGGGCTGCCGCTTCGGCGCTGGCAAGCCTGGCAATGGCAAACGGAGATGCGCACGGGCTCACCGTGAGTCACGACGCTAAGTGCGCCACAACTGCAATGGGCGGTTCTAGTGATCGTCAATTAGCATCCCCTTGTATCGTGGCGTCGGTCGAGCGCTGAGTCGACCGGCCGAGTGAGTTCGGCTGGGCTGGGTGGGCTGGCTCTAAGCATAGCCCCACAACCATGCCTTCGCCTAAGACGCCTCGCGACGATACAGTTGTGGGCCCAGCGCTTCTTCCAGCGGGCCAAGCCAGGGTTCAAAGTGTTTCCATTGCGCCAGGCCGGTGCGGTAGATGGGCTGGCGCACTTGCTCGGAGCTTGGGGTACGCACGCTGCGTTCGGTGCGGTGAAAGTCCAAACATTGCGCTTCAAACGGAAGGCCGCAGAAATCGAGCATCCGGCGCACCTGGGTCTCCAGATCATCCACCACATCCTCGTGCTGCACCCGCAGGACGAAACCGGGCAGCACTGTATCCCAGTGATCCATCAACTCGACATACTTGCGGTAGTACGCGCCGATGTCCTGCAAGCCGTAGGAGAACTCCTGACCCTGACCGAATAACTGCTTAAAGCCGCTGAAACAGCAGGCCATCGGATGACGCCTCGCATCGATCACTTTGGCGTTGGGCAGAATAAGTTTGATCAAACCCAGATGGAAAAAATTGTTCGGCATCTTATCGATAAAAAACGGCGCGTCTTCGCGAAAAACACGTGTGTCGTCGAGGTATTGCTGGCCAAAGCGCGCCCAGTATCCCGGATCAATGTCGGTCAATATCCCTGGGTACTTAACTGAGTTATCCACCGTGGCAGCGCGGCGCCCCGTGAGCCGGTTTACCAAGCTCAGTACGTTGGGCAGCTCCAGCGTCCCGTCGACCATCGAGTGGGACGCCAGAATCTGCTCCAGCAAGGTTGAGCCGGCACGCGGCAACCCGACGATAAAAATGGGATCGGGCGAGAGCTCGCCAAGGCCCGTGTTAGCCGCGAACAACGGTTCGGTGCACACACGCATCTGGGCATCCGCCCGCGCCACCATGCGCTCAACCCGAAACCTCAGATCGGTTTTCTTTAGTGCGTTGCCGCGCTCGTAGTGCTCAAACGCCTGCGCGTATTCGCCGGCATCTTCAAGCGCTTTGCCCAAGGCGAAGCACATGTGCACACGATCCTCGAGCGCAATGTGAGGCGAGGCCTCGTGCCGGCGCATGTGCGTCAGCTCCTGCTGCGAAAAACGATACGTCTTGGTGTTTGCCAGGCTCCAAAACGCGTCGCCGAAATACGCGTTTACCTGGTAGGCATGCTGGTACGAGGCAATCGCATCTTCCAATCGGCCAATGGTTTTTTGCGCGTGGCCGCGTAACACCAGCACCCGGTGTTGCGAGGGGCTTTCTTCCAGTACATCGTTGTACAGCGCAATCGCGCGGGGGTTGTCGCCGATGCCCGCGCAAGCTGAACCGAGCAAGCTTTGCACAGCGAGGTTGTCTGGGTCGTCCTGCGACAGACGTTCGGCCTGATCATGAGCTTTGGCGAACTTCTGACGTCGCAGTAGCACGTTGGCATAGTCGAACCGGACCCGCTCATTATCCGGCGCAAACTCGACGGCGCTCTCCAGCAGAAACTCTGCATCGTCCAGCACTTCTAGGCGTACGGCGATTTCGGCCAGCAGACGCATCGCCTCCACATCGTGGCGGTTCTCTCGCAGGTAGTGGCGACATAGCTGCTCGGCCTTTTCCAGATTATTATCGTGCAACAGACTGCTCACGCTGAGCAGCGCGGGCGGCAGCGCGGAGAGCACCTGCACCTGTTGCAGGGCGCGATGGGCATCTGATTCGCGCTGGGCGATGCCATAGAGATTTACCAACGCCTTCCAACTGGCCAGCAACGAGGCGTTCAGGCGCACGGCGTGTTCGTACGCATCGGTGGCCTCCTGGTAGGCATCCACGGTGAAGTGCACATGCCCCTGCTCTTGGTAGCCGCGCGAGTACTGCGGCGCCAGCGACTGCAGGCGCGACAACGTCTCCAGCGCGGGCTTGAACTGTTCCTGATAGCGCTGCGCGACGGCGATTGCGTAGAGCACCTCTGCGCGGGCCTGCGTCGAGGCTTCATCGAACTCAGCGCGCTGCATCAGCAAACTCAAGCGTTGCTCGGCTTGTACGAATTCACCCTGCTGCACCAGCGCCTTGGCATTAGCAAGCTGCTCGTTCAGATGCTGATCGGCGGGCGTTGGCTCCGCGTGGTGAGTACTCATGCTGATAATTCTAACGGTTGGACATAAAAAAAGGGCGGGCCAATCAGCCCGCCCCTTTTATTTTAACGCGACCTGCGACTATTCAAAATCGTAGGAGAAACGCACGCCGACAGTACGCGGACGATTTGTGGTCACACGCGGAGTGTAATCCTGCGTGTTGATGTAAATCGTTGCGTTCTCATCGGTGACGTTGTTCACGAAGAACTCAGCGCCCCATGCATCTTTCTGCACGCCGGCGGAGAAGTTCACCAGCGTGTAAGCCTCCTGCACGTAACGACCGCTGGCAAACACCTGACCGGTGCTCGGGTCGATCTCGTTACCGAAGTTGCCGCCTTCGTTGGCGATGGTCAGCCCGGAGCCAACCCCATGTACCTCCCGCGTCACGTCTTCAGCGAAGAACGCGTTGCCGACGATGCCCGCTTTGGCATCACCCGAGTAATTGATGCTGGCCTGCACGTAGCCCTCACCACCGAGTGATTCCATCGGGAAGTGATAGCGTGCACGCAGGTTACCGGAGAACTCAGGGGTAAACGGCAGCTCGCTGCCCACTGGCACAGCCACGCCCACCAACTGCGGATCCAGGCGGGTTAGCTCGGCATCCACCAGGCTGAACGCACCGCTAATGGTGAGATCATCGGTCGCCGCCCACTGGAAGTCGGCATCAAGACCACTGATCTCGGCATCACCGACATTCTCGATGAAGACCAGGAACGCCACGTTGGACGGGTCAAAGCGCGAGACCTGCAGGTTCGTGATGTCTGACCAGAAGGCCGTGGCATTCAGGCGGAAGCGCTGGTCGAAGAAGTCGCCCTTCAGGCCAATTTCGAAGTTCTCCAGCTCATCGGTCTCGGCCACCGCAGGCACCAAGAAGCCTTCGAATACGCCCGTCTGGTTACCTGCGGGGGTGCCCGCATTACGGTTAACCGTCTGTGGGCGGAACCCTTCGGAGAAGGTGGTGAACAACAGCACGTCGTCCGTGGGCTTCCAGTCTACCGTCGCCCGAATGATCGTGTCGGACTGGTTGGCCACGCCGTCAGCGCCCAGGCCTTCCAGGTTGAACGTCCCATTGGTGAGGCCTTCCTCGATCAGCGCGATGTTGCCGTCGTTGAAGAAGCTAGTGAAATCGCCACTGCCCAGTGCTTCAAGGCGCTCGCTCACGCGGTTGTCAAACCCGGTACCGTCACACGGTGTGGCCGCGCCTTTGCAACCAAATGAGGAGCCGGTAGAGCCGATCAGCTCGAAGTCCAGATCGTAGTTACGTGCACCCAGGCTTACGCTCACCTGGTCGCTGATATCAAAACTCACCTCACCAAAGAACGCCACCTGCTCTTCGTTGCGGGTAAAGTCATTGACGAAGATGGTGTTGGGGCCACGACCACCGGGATTGTTCACACCCTCCACCACACTGCCATCAGTGCGCGTGCCCGGCGCGGAGGAGACGTTGAAGCCTGCATCCACGGCACCGTTGTACTGGAACTCGCCTTCGGAGTTGGTCTCGCCATCGTCCAGGAACACACCGGCGGTCAAACGTACACGCTTGTCGGCATCTGTGGAAATGCGGAACTCGTTGGTAAAGCGCTCGTTCTTGGTGATGTCTTTGTACTGTTTAGTGGGATCGAAGCATTCGGTAGCGTTGGAGTAGCCACCGGTGCAGATGTAGTAGGCCTGGTAACCGCCACCGTTGGTGTACTGGGTGTAGTCCGTAATCGTCTCAACATCGCGGCTTAGGAAGCCGCCGGTGTACACCAGATCCAGCGCGCCGACGCGCCCTTCCAAGGTCCAGGTGGTCAGACCAAACTCGTCCTGGTTTTCAACCGGTGAGAAGCGATTAACTGATTCGGTACCGCCAAGCTCCGGGTCGTATTCCCATACGCCTTCCGTTTCCAGCTTCTGCGCGGTGTGCTGCACCAGCAACGACCAGTCGTCGTTGATGTCCCAGCCCAAGCCAAAGCGTCCGCCACTGTAGGTGGCATCATTGAAGTCGTTTTCCACCAAACCGCTGTTGTTAGCGGAAGCCACGGTGGCGCGTACGCCGCCGCAGGCATCGGCATCCACCGTAACGTCACCGGTGCAAATGCGTGCTGCGCCGGAGATCTGGTTACGATTCATCACTTCGATGTTGGCTTCGTACTCGCCAGGCACGTTGTCGATCCAACCACCCTGGTGGTCGTTAAACATAGCCGCGCGAAGCGCCAGTTTGTCTGACAGCGGGAGGTTCAAATACGCCTGAACCGAGGTGCTCGCCTCGCCACCACTGGTGGAGGCCAGTGACATGTCGAAGCCGGCTTCAAACGCATCGATGTTGGGCTTATTGGTAATCAGACGAACCGTGCCCGACTGAGAGCTGGAACCGAACAGCGTGCCCTGCGGCCCGGGCAGCACTTCGATGCGCTGCAGGTCAGTGGCGTAGATATCCAAGTTGCGTCCGCCGAAGGAGACGGGCTGCTCATCCTGATAAAGCGCCACGGACGGGGCAGAACCCTGTACCGAGGAGACGGTGATGGCTGATTGCTCAGTCGCCGCGCCGCGGATGTAGATTTCGCTCTGGCCCGGTGCACGACCGGCCTGAACCACGTTTGGCAGAAACTGCACATATTGGTCGAAGTTGACGACGCCCAGCTCTTCCAGGCTGTCGCCGGTCAGCGCGTTAACCGCAACCGGAATGTCCTGGGTGCTGGCCTGGCGCTTGGTCGCGGTGACCACGACTTCTTCAATCTGAGCATGAGCCGCTATGGGCACGGAAACGGCCAGTGCCGCCAGTACCCCTTCGGTCAGCTTGTTCTTTCGCAACATACTTAAAACTCTCCTAGCTCGCCGGATATCTGTAATTCAAGATCTTCACATTTGTGGATCTGAGGCGTTTTATCTCCGTGCGGGCAGTGCAACTACCACGCCCTTGGTTCGCCGGGGTACCGACAAGAAGGCTCGCTATGCGCCCGCTCCGAATTGGAACTTTGCACAACCGCATCGGCCAATGCCGATGGGCGTTGCGCACTCCCCAATTCCAAGTCAAACCGGAGGGCTGCCGCGAGGTCTTTCAGCAACTGTTGCGCCTAACTGACACAAAAAACCCGTAACGCCGTGAAAAGTAGCATGAACGCGATATTTTAACGGGAAGGCAGACGACACTCACTATTCAAACAGCGACATAAGCCAGATTGACGTTCGACTGAAGATAAGTGATTGATTTTTGTTGCGACTTCACCACAAAAATTTACAGATCAATCCGTAGCTTATGCTAATCATTTGGTTGATCGCGCAGGCCGTGACGAACCTAGCGGTGAACGTATCGATCACCCGTCATCGTTGCTTGCTTGGGTTAGCGCTTGCCCTTGAGCTTGCGGATGGTACGCAGGCGTGCCGCGGCTTCGACCAGTTCGGCCTGGGCGCGGGCGTAGTCGATCTTATCTGCCCGGTCACGCAGAGCCTCTTCGGCATCGCGCTGTGCACGCACCGCAGCCGCCTCGTCGATATCGGCGGCGCGCACCGCCGTATCAGCCAGCACAGTCACCAGATGGGGCTGCACTTCCAACGTGCCACCGCTGACGAAGAAATTTAGTTCTTCGCCGCCGTCCGGTAACTGCACGCGCACCTCGCCGGGGCGCAGATCAGTGAGCAACGGGGCGTGGCGCGGGGCAATGCCCACATCCCCCATACGCGCGCTGGCGAACACCATGGTGGCGGCGCCGGAGAAGATTTCGCCTTCGGCGCTAACGATGTCGACTTTGATAGTGCTGCTCATGCGCGTGTCCGTTTACGGCTCCGTTTACGTGAGATCAGATGTGCCGGGCGCTTACTACTGCATGCCTTTAGCTTTTTCGATCGCTTCGTCGATCGAGCCCACCATGTAGAATGCCTGCTCCGGCAGTGCATCGTACTCACCGTCCGCAATCGCCTTGAAGCCACGGATGGTGTCTTTAAGTTGCACGTACTTACCGGGTGAGCCGGTGAACACCTCAGCCACAAAGAACGGCTGCGACAGGAAGCGCTGAATCTTACGTGCGCGGCTGACCGCCAGTTTGTCATCCTCGGACAGCTCGTCCATACCCAAAATGGCAATGATGTCCTGCAGCTCTTTGTAGCGCTGCAAAATACCCTGCACCTGACGCGCGACGTCGTAGTGCTCCTGGCCAATCACCAGCGGATCGAGCTGGCGTGAGGTGGAATCCAACGGGTCCACAGCCGGGTAAATACCCAGCTCAGCAATCTGCCGCGACAGCACCAGGGTAGCGTCCAGGTGAGCGAAGGTGGTGGCGGGTGATGGATCAGTCAAGTCATCCGCCGGCACGTAAACGGCCTGGAACGAGGTGATCGAGCCGGTCTTAGTGGAGGTGATGCGCTCTTGCAGCACACCCATTTCCTCAGCCAGCGTCGGCTGGTAACCCACCGCCGAGGGCATACGCCCGAGCAGTGCAGACACCTCGGTGCCGGCCAGGGTGTAGCGATAGATGTTATCGATAAACATCAGCACGTCGCGGCCCTCATCGCGGAAGCCTTCCGCAATGGTCAGACCGGTCAGCGCCACACGCAAACGGTTGCCCGGCGGCTCGTTCATCTGCCCGTACACCAGCGCCACCTTGTCGATCACGTTGGAGTCGGTCATCTCGTGGTAGAAGTCGTTACCCTCACGAGTACGCTCACCCACGCCGGCGAACACAGAGTAGCCGGAGTGCTCGGAGGCGATGTTGCGGATCAGCTCCATCAGCGTCACCGTCTTGCCCACGCCGGCGCCGCCGAACAAGCCAACCTTACCGCCCTTGGCGATCGGCATAATCAGGTCGATCACCTTAATGCCTGTCTCCAGGATCTCGGTGGCGGCCGCCTGCTCTTCATAACTGGGCGGCGAGCGGTGAATCGGCAGGCGCACATCTTCGCCAATTGGGCCCTTCTCATCGATCGGATCACCCAACACATCCATGATGCGCCCCAGCGTCTTGACCCCGGTGGGTACGGTGATCGGCGCGCCGGTGTTACGCACACCCATGCCACGCTTGAGCCCGTCACTGGGGCCCATGGCGATACAGCGCACAATGCCGTCACCCAGCTGCTGCTGCACTTCCATGGTGAGATTGGTCTGCTCGAGGACCAACGCATCGTAAACCTTCGGGATATCGCCGCGCGGGAATTCCACGTCAACCACGGCACCGATAATCTGTACGGTTTTTCCGCTGCTCATGTTCTGCCTGCCTTTACGCTTGTGAGCGGTTGGCCCGCTCCGTTAGTTCAAATCTTAAAACCGAAGGGTGCATTGCGCGGACTAAACCGCCGCGGCACCGCCCACGATCTCCGAAATCTCTTGCGTGATCGCTGCCTGGCGCGCCTTGTTGTACACCAGCTGCAACTCATCAATCATCTTGCCCGCGTTGTCGGTAGCGGACTTCATCGCGACCATTCTCGCGGCCATCTCACACGCCACGTTCTCGACCGTGCCGCGGTAAACTTGCGATTCGATGTAACGCATCAGGATGCCGTCCAGCAAATCCGCCGCATCGGGTTCGTAGATGTAGTCCCAGTGCGCCTGCAAATCGGCTTTGTCCATTGTCTCAATGGGCAACATGCGTTTGATCTCCGGCCGCTGCGTCATGGTGTTCACAAAATCGTTGTGTACCA